>CAYGWL010000084.1:0-1667 GCA_964353575.1 uncultured Methanosarcinales archaeon
GCAAAGCTGAATCTGTATAGTGAGTGACTCCTTCCTCTTCATCGGTTTCTTTGTCAGTATTGCTATTATTTCTTTATAGAATTCTTTTTGGTTCATGTTCTTTCGTATTCCTTTATTATTGGCAAAGCATCCATAAGATTATAGATCACGTTGCCTCTGGCTGCTGCAATAACCTTGTCTTTTACTTCCTCTTTTGGGCAAACCGCTATTGGCAGTCCAACAATCTCAAGAACTGGTATGTCATTTTCATGGTCGCCAAAGTATGCTGTCTGCTCAAGGCTTGCGCCATGCTCTTGTGCTATCTTTCTCACCAGTTCTGCTTTTCCGAAAAAAGGCACTATTCTGCCAGTTGTTCCAGTGAGCACCCCATCGCACTCCTCCAGCTTTGTTGATATTGCAAAATCTAGTCCTAATTCTTTCATTACTTGGTCCATTACAATGTTAAGCCCGCTGCTCACTATTCCTGTTACGTAACCTCTGCTGTCCTGTTTTATTTTGTGAAAGAATTCCTTTACTCCTGGATTATAGGGTATGGGCATGAGCTGTTCCATTATGTCTGCAACCTTTATTCCCTTCAGGAAGCTTGCCTGCTTCCTGCACCACTCCTCATAGATTTCCGGCTTGTCAGGATTGTCTGTAACAAGAGGATAATACTTATCCCTTACCCCAATCCATCTGTCCCAGTTTCCTGGGACAAATTTTTCTGAAGCAAAACCAGCAGCATCATAGCTACTTCTAAACTTGTTTCTTGGGTCTTCAGGGTCATCGCCACTGAAATTCACCGCGGTTCCGTCACCGTCAATGCTTACTACTTTTATTTGCGGCATGTTGTGAAAGCTAATCTGTGATGGTTTAAAAGGGTTTTTATTTCAGAATTATGCCTTGTTAGGCATCACAAGCTTCTTGGCCTCAAAAAGCACAAGTCCTGTTGATGATAAGAGCATTATTTTAGCCCAATCTGCTGAGTTTAGTGCCACCAGCTTGAAGACAGCGCCAACTGGCGTATAGATTAATGCGATGTGCAGCAGTGCTGATGCAGCTACGGCTATTACAAGCCACTTGTTTGAGAAGGGTCCTATGCTTATAATTTTATCGTCAGACCTGCATGTGAACACAAACAGCAGCTCGAACATTACTGCTGTTGTTATTGCCATGGTCCGCGCCTTTGCAAGGTTTCCTGAGGTAGAGTATTCCCATACAAAGATTGTCAAGGTTGCAAGTGATAAGAGCAGTCCTGCTGCCAGCATGAATTTTCCTAAGCCGCCCAGTATGCCCTCTTTTGGATTGCGCGGCTTTCTGCTCATTACTTCTTTTTCTGATGGTTCCACACCTATGGCTAGTGCGGGCAAGCTGTCTGTTACAAGGTTTAGCCAGAGTATCTGTAAAGGCAGTAGTGGGAGTGGAAGTCCAACAAGTATTGAGAATGCTATTATTCCTATTTCTCCGAAGTTGACTGAGAGCATGTATTTTATGAATTTCTTGATGTTGTCGTAAATGACCCTGCCTTCCTCAACAGCATTTACTATGGACGCAAAGTTGTCGTCAACCAGTATCATGTCGCTTGCTTCTTTTGTGACATCTGTGCCTGTTATGCCCATGGCTATTCCTATGTCCGCTTTCTTTAGTGCAGGAGCATCATTGACTCCGTCTCCGGTCATTGCCACTAT
>CAYGWL010000085.1:0-5500 GCA_964353575.1 uncultured Methanosarcinales archaeon
CTTCATTATCTCTTTCTTGTTCCTGTCCTCGTTCCAGTAGTTGTGGTTTTGCCCGATTTCAAAGACGCTGTATCTTCTAATCCTGTATGGCTGGTGGACCTGGAAATAAAAGCATACCGAAACCATTATACCCCCTCACACTTTTTTATTTTTTTGATCCATTAACTTCCTTGTTTTTATTCTTTTCGTTATTATTATTGTTATCGTTAATTTTTTTGTTTTGTTGTTTTTGTTTTTTTATTGTTTTTATTTTTTTGTTGTTATTAACTATATTATTTTTATCATTACTAAAAAGCACATCATCAAATTATTCAGTTCCTGCCCAAAACATCTTTATAGACATTCAGGCAGTCATCTGCTGAATTGTCCCAGCTTACCTTGTCCAAATCGTGCAAAGCCTGCTCCCTCAGCTCCTGATGCAGGGCAGGGTATCTCAGCAGCGCGATTATCTTGTTAGCCATCTCGTCTATGTCCCAAAAGTCAACTTTCAGGCAGTTGTTGACAACCTCCAGAACTCCTGCATTCTTTGAGACTATTACCGGAGCCCGATTCTGCATGGCTTCAAGCGCTGTTATTCCAAAGGGTTCGCTTACAGAGGGCATTACATACACATCTGCCATCTGATATGCCCTGTCAACATCCTCCCCTCTCAAGAATCCTGAGAACAATACCTTATCAGCTATGCCCATTGCAGCTGCCTTTTCAATGATGTGCGCTTCCATATCCCCTGAGCCAGCAAGTATGAAGATTGTGTCTGGCTCTTTTTCCAAAACTCTCTTGGCAGTGTATACAAAATAGTCCGGGCCTTTCTGTATGGTTATTCTTCCGAGGAATAGCACGATTTTTGAATGTTTTTTGAGGGAATAAAACTTTCCAGGCTTTTTTATTACCGCGTTATGGACAACGCACACCTTTTCAGGATTTATGCCGTATTTTTCAACAACTATATTCTTAGTGTAATTGCTAACTGTGATTATCTTGTCTGCTGTGTGCATCCCCTCTCTTTCAATATCATAGACAAAGGGGTTGGCGTTCTGGTTTCCTGTTCTGTCAAACTCTGTTGCATGAATCTGCAGTATAAGCGGCTTTTTTGAAACCTTCCTTGCGTTTATGCCCGCTTCAAAGGTCATCCAGTCATGGCAGTGTATCACGTCAAATTCCTCATTCCTGGCTATCTCCATTGCTTTCTGCGCATACCTGTAAACCTCCTGGAACAAGGTAGCACCGTAAATCCTGTTCTTCTGGGGCTTTCTAACCAGATAATCATCTGAAGAAATATATGGCTGCATGTCAGAGCTGATTTTTATTACCTTGACATTGTCCGCTACCACAATTTTGACATGGCTTTTTGTGGGCGTTTCCTGGTCCCAGTAGGGAACAACAAAGGTAATTTCCACTCCCTTCTTGCTAAGACCGCTTGTCAATCCATAGCAGGCAGTCCCCAGGCCACCACTGCTTACTGGCGGGAACTCCCAGCCAAACATCAAAACCTTCATCCAAACCCTCTTTTTGCTTTTTTATAGTTAACACTAACTAAACTCAATCTTTAGAACAACAGATATATATAATTTTCCTTTTATGACTTTTTATAAAGCTACTATTTAAACTTTTTGTGTTTTTGTTGTTTTTTGTATTTTCATTGTTGTTATTTTGTTTTCATCGTTTTTATATTGTTAGTGTTATTATTTTCATTAATTTTTATATTTTTAGTTATCCCCATTAATCAAATCATTGACATTCATCATTTAAACTTCAAAGTAGTCAAAAAGTATTTTATACTATGCTTTGGTGTCCCTGTTTGATGGAAGCACATGCTGATTACCTCTTTGAGATTTCTTGGGAGGTCTGCAACAAGGTTGGCGGAATAAACACTGTCATAAAGACCAAGGCGGATTATGTAAAGCAGCATTATGATGACCATTACTTCGTGGTTGGGCCTTATTTCCCCCAGAAGCTGTCAGGCGAGTTTATAGAAAAGGCACCTCTTGATTTTCTGAAGCCTGTGTTTGAGAATTTAAAAAAAGAAGGGATAGTTTGCCATTATGGAAGATGGCTCATAAAAGGAGAGCCCAACACCATGCTCGTGGATTTCTCAGGCTTTACATACAAGAAGAATGACATAAAAGCCGATTTTTGGAATAGCTACAAGATTGATTCCTTGAACTCAGAGTATTTCAGCTATGATGAGCCAATGATATGGGGCTATGCTGTTGGGAAATTATTGGAACTTATTTCAAAAAATTTAAGCAACAAGAAGATTGTTGCCCAATTCCATGAATGGCTTGCAGGCGGGGCTCTGCTTTATCTTAAAAAGAACAAGGTCAAGATTGCAACAGTGTTCACTACCCATGCAACAATGCTTGGCAGGGTAACTGCCTCTTATAAAAATATTTATGCAGAATTGGAGAAGATGGACCCTGAGAAAGAGTGTTACAATTTCAAGGTAAATGATAAGCATCAGACGGAAAGGACATGCGCCAATGTTTGCGAAGTCTTCACAACAGTCAGCGAGATAACAGGAATTGAGGCAGAACACATCCTGAAAAGAAAGCCGGATGTTATCCTGCCGAACGGCTTGAATCTTGACAAGTTTCCAACCTTTGAGGAGGCTTCAATAAAGCATCACTTGCTTAAAGGAAAGATAAAGGAGTTCATAATGTACTACTTCTTTCCATACTACACCTTTGACCTTGATAACACTTTGATATACTTCATCTGCGGAAGATATGAGTTTCATGATAAGGGCATTGACATCTTCATAAAGGCATTGTCAAGGCTCAACGAGCGCTTAAAAAAGGAAAAATCAGAAAAAACAATAGTTGCCTTTTTCTGGATTCCAGGAAATGTTAAGGCTATAAGACCTGAGTTGCTTGAGAGCAAGACCTTTTACGAGGATGTAAAGGATGATGTTGGTGATTCCCTTGAGGACATAAAGGAGCGCATAGTTTATTCACTTGTCTCAGGGGCAAAGATTACTGGAAATAGCATACTCCATCCAGACTTTTTGTATGATATAAAAACAAAGGTTATGAAGTTAAAGAGAAAGGGAAAACCAGAGCTGTCAACGCATTATTTGCAGGATGAGGATAAGGATTTAATTCTGAGTTCTTTCAGGAAATACAATCTTTTAAACAACGTTGACGACAGGGTTAAGGTTATTTTCTACCCAATATACTTGACAGGAGCGGATGGCTTGCTCGACACAAATTCTTACGAGGGCATGCAGGGCTCTCACCTCGGAGTATTTCCAAGCTTTTACGAGCCATGGGGTTATACGCCCCTGGAGGCAGCTGCAATGTGTGTTTCCAGCGTAACAACTGACTTAGCTGGCTTCGGAAGGTATGTAGAAAAGAAGTGCGAGAAGCAAAAGCATCCAGGAGTATTTGTTCTTAAAAGAATGGGTGTGGATGATGAAGAGGCTGCTAAAAACCTTGGAAACATATTTTATTCTTTTGCGCAGCTGTCAAGGGAGGACCGCATAAAGAACAAAATTGCAGCAAAAAGATTGTCTGCAATGGCTGACTGGAAAATCCTCATAAACAACTACGTTGATGCCCACAATCTTGCTGTAACCAAGATGTTTGGGTGAACAAGTTAAGTCTATATCATTTGCTGTGGCCACCTAGTTTTTTCTGCTGCTTCCTCATCTGTTTGTGCAACAGTAAGTGGTCCATAGTCAATAAATGAGCATAGCCAGTTGTATATACCCGGGTTTAAAGGACCTTTTCCTTCACTTAACCAAGCTTGAAAATAATCTCCTGTCCTTTCGCACAATTCTTTTCCTCTTCTGACTCGTTCCATGACTAATTCGTCATTAAGTTGTATCTGAAGACCTGATACCCCTATTTCCTTTGTTACCCACCCCTCAATTAGATCATACTCCGATCCAGTGTCTGACATGTCTAATTCACCCGAGTGCACAGCAAGATAATCCTTAACACCTTTTTCGTAAAACTTGCACAAGTCAATTCCACTCTGTAATGTAGCTTTAGCCTCTTCACTTAATTCATCACTTGGAAAAGGGTCAAGAGCTCGTTCCATGAAAAAGCTTTTTATAACACTCCTATTGCGCTCGTCCTCCCATAATCTGGCTATATCTTCTGCGTCTTGGTTGTATCCCATACTTAGACAGTAAAACACATGAATATAAATAGATTGTTATTCTCAATTATACAAATTTTTAAATATTCCACTGTCTTATCTTGCAGGACAAGGTGAATTAAAATGTCACTTGAACAAACAACAGTAGAACAGTGGAGAAATCTTGGCTTGTTTGGTGTTTTTTGGATAGCGGGTCCGAGCCTTGTCGGCTACATGCTTTATTCATCTGGACATGATGCAGCAAAGGATGTAGCAAAGATTCTTATCGGGGCATCAAGAGGAGAATTCGAGACATACAAAGATATGAGGGATGCAATAAATTCGAGCCCTGGCATGATTAAATACCGAAAGTTCTGGTGTGGGGAAGAATAAGGAATTTTCCGAAAACATTATAAACTCCAAGGATTCTATTATATTAAAAAGGGGTGAAGATGGAGCTTCGTAAGGACTATATTCTTGACAGGTATGTTATAATTGCTACTGACAGGAAGGCTCGTCCAAAGGAGTTCAGGAAGGAGGAGAAGTCAGCAGATGTCAAGGAGTGTGCTTTCTGCCCGGGGCATGAATACGAAACTCCGCCAGAGGTAGGAAGGCTGAAGGATGAAAAGGGCAACTGGAAAATACGATGGTTCAACAATCTCTTCCCTGCTGCTGAGAAAAAGGGCAATCCTGTAATAAGAACTGACAACACTTTCTTTACATTCTCTGATGCCTACGGAGCTCATGAAATCCTTGTTGAAACTCCTGAACATGAAAAGCAGCTTGGAGACCTCTCCGTTGAACAAATTACTGATCTATTCAAGGTTTACAAGGACAGGATTATTGAGCTTCACAAGGACAGGAACATAAAGTATGTTCTGGTAATGAAAAATGAAGGAAGGGAGGGAGGCGCTTCAAGGGTTCACAGCCACAGCCAGATTATTGCCTACAACAAGATACCCAACTATGTCCAGGAAGAGGTTGATGCAATTAAAAAATATGAGCACTGCCCCTACGGCGACATTATAAGCATTGAAAAGAACAGCTTCAGAAGGGTTTTTGAAAACAGCCGCTTCGTGGCATTCTGCCCTTATGCCTCAAAGTTCAACTATGAGATATGGGTTTTCCCAAAGAATCACACAACAAACATAACAAGCTTTGAAGAGGATGATTTCATGGCATTGGCAGAAATAATGAAGAAGATACTGCTCAAGATAAAGGAGCTTGGATGCTCCTACAACTACTTCCTGCACTACAGCCCTCCTGGAGAAAACCTGCACTTCCACATAGAGATATGCCCAAGAATAGCAACATGGGCAGGATTTGAGATAGGAACCGATGACATCATAAACTCAGTAAGCCCTGAAAACGCGGCTGAGTTCTATAGAAGCTGACATCAAGAACCTCAAAGATTTCTTTT
>CAYGWL010000086.1:0-2448 GCA_964353575.1 uncultured Methanosarcinales archaeon
TAAATTCTTCAAAGATATAGTGAAAGACATAAATAATTTACCAAAATTGTATGTCTTTCCCTTGATACCAAAGGCGCACTTGAAGAATTATCAGCGTCCTTTGGTATAATCTGTTGAATAGATTGCAGGATTAATGTTTTATAATTGTTAGGATAATGGAGTATAATAAGATACAAAAATCACTGGGTGGGGGAATATTCTAGCTGGAGAGTTGCTATCAGGCTTTGAACCCTTGATTTTAAATTGTCCAAAGCTTTTCTGGCATCGGCTTTAAAATCGCCATGCAATCTTGAGTATCTTTTTTCTGCCCAGGATACAAGGCGGTCTGCTTTTTTTCTTACAATTCCCTCATATTCCTGCATTTTTTCCCTTGCATTTTTTGGCGCTGACATTACATTATGATAAATCTCCTTAATTTTACGCTCAAATGCAGTGTAAAGGCTATCTGTTGTTTCCTGATAATGATAAGCGTCGCTTGTTGCTTTAGTCATACCCTCAAAATGAACAAGCTTTATTGCTTTTGATACTGCATCAGAAAAATGGCGCGGCTGGTAAAGAGCGGTTTCTATCATGTATTTTGCATATTCAATGCCTCCTCGAGCAGGAAGCCGGGTTGCAAGAGACTTAAAAAAAGCCAAAACTTCTCTTTCATGGATTTTTCTTCTTACTTCTGGCTTTTTTTCAAGAATGCCTTGAAGAGTGCGGCAACGCTCGTAATAATTTTTTGGAGTAAAAAGCTTTTCAAGAAGGCTGACATAGCCTTCAATCAAGAACTTCTCGTCGAGCCTTGGCACGAAATTTAAGCCAATGTGGTGGGTGTTATTTCCGTCTGTTTCATACTTAAGCCTGCCTTCCTGCTTCAATCTTGCGTAAAGCTGAGTGCCTTTTAATGCAGTAAGCAAGCCAAGCATAGGAAGAACTATTCCTGACTCCTGAATAAACCTGAACAAGTCATCAAAAACCGAGGACTTTTCTGCGTCGCTTCCTATTATAAACCCGCCTGTCACTTCTATGCCTGCTTTTTGTATTTTTCTGACTGCTTCTAAAGGAGACATTGCAGTGTTCTGGTTTTTGTTCATTGATTTCAGAGTATCGTTGTCCACTGACTCTATCCCCAAGAAAACCTGGGTAAATCCTGCTCTTACCATGTCTTCAAGCAGGCTGGTATTTGAGTTCCATGCAAGATTAAGGCTTGCTTCTGTGCAGAAATCAAAAGGATAGCTGTGAGACTGCTGCCATTTTATCAATTCAGGCATTAACTGCCTTACATTTTTCGCATTTCCGATAAAATTATCATCAACCAAAAATACAAATCCGCGATGCCCTGTCCTGTAAATCGCCTCAATTTCCTTAATCATCTGGCTTGGAGTTTTTGTCCTTGGAAATCTGCCAAACAATTCTGTTATGTCGCAAAACTCGCAGTTAAACGGGCATCCTCTTGAATATTGAATTGCAGGAGAGACATATTTGTCCAGTGAAACAAGGTCCCAGCGAGGAGGTGGAGTGTGAACAAGAGAGGGCTTGCCATTAACCAAACCTTTAACCCTGCCTGATTTTAAAACTTCTGATTCTGTATAAACTCTTTGAGGCTGTCCTCGGAGTAAATCTTCAAGAAAAGGCGCAAGAGTAATTTCAGCCTCGCCTGTGACAAGAAAATCTGCTTCTTTATTTCTTTCAGGGTAGGATGTTGGGAACGGGCCTCCTGCAACAACTTTTTTTCCGAAAAAATGGGCGCGCCTGACAACTTCGTCGTGAGAAGCTGCCTGAATAGCCATTGAAGAAGTGAAGACAATATCTGAAGCCTTAATTTGGGTGTCTGTCAAAGGCTCTATGTTCAAATCAATTATTCTCTGCGGCTCAAAACTCTCAGGCAACATTGCCAAAACAGTAGCCAGGCCTGTCGGTGGCATGTTTGCTTTTTTCCCTTTTAAATAAGGCATTGCACCCTGAAACCCCCAGAATGTCCATGGAAACCCGGGATATACTGGCAGGACTTTTATTTTAGGCATTTTAAGGCAAGGCAAATGAGGTTTTTAAAAATTTTGGAAACTGAAAGAGGAAAACAGAAGTTGGGAAGTTTTAAAGAATTGTTAAGATTGAGTTTAATAATCAATTAATTTTAAGGTTTAAACAAAATGTGGATTCATCAACATCTCCACAAAGATATACTAATAGATTATCCGAATAAACTGGGGAAACACCAAATCTCTTTCCGTTTAATTCAAAGGATACATCTTTTTTATTGCCCTCTACAAAAATATTTTCTGTTTTTTCTAGAAGAGAATTATCAATTGGGTGGTATGTTACAGAAAGGCTTATGTTTTTAACAGAATAGGTGTCTCCTGAACAAGGAGATTTCTCAAGCTCTAAATATGCCCATTCTACAACTGCCTGATTTATTTTAAAGTCATACACATATCCATCATAAGTTATATCATTATTAATTGT
>CAYGWL010000087.1:0-9083 GCA_964353575.1 uncultured Methanosarcinales archaeon
GATGAATTGGGCTCTCACCACATCCAGTTTGTTCCAGGAAAGATAAAAGGGCAGACAATATCCCTGGACATAGGAACAGCTGGTTCCACAACGCTTGTTCTTCAGAGCTTGTTGCTTC
Organism: uncultured Methanosarcinales archaeon; assembly: GCA_964353575.1. Taxonomy (GTDB): domain Archaea; phylum Nanobdellota; class Nanobdellia; order Woesearchaeales; family CAYGWL01; genus CAYGWL01. Next base: position 119 of record CAYGWL010000087.1, read on the forward strand.
CTTCATTGTTCGCTGATAAAAAGGTAAGGATAAGGCTTACAGGAGCTACTGACACAAAGTGGAGCATCCCTTATGATTATTTTGCCAATGTTCTCCTGCCTCACCTTAAGCGCTTTGCGGAAATTGATGCAAAGATTCTCAGGCGGGGCTATTATCCCAAGGGAGGAGGGAGGATTGATGTTAAGGTCACTCCAAAATTCAGTGTTAATAATTTTGAGAATTTTAATGATTTTCATAACCACTTAAAAAATAATGTTAACAAGATAAATCTCGTTAACCAGGGAAAGTTGCTTTTCATTAAAGGTGTTTCCCATGCATCTTCTGACCTGGAAAAGGCAGAGGTTGCTGAGAGGCAGGCAAGGGCTGCAAAGCATGAACTGAAGAATCTTGGCTGTCCCACGGATATAAGAAGCGAATACTCAGAGACACTGTCCACTGGTTCTGGAATAATGCTTTGGGCTTTGTTTTCAGAAACAGACGAAATAGACTTCAATAACCCTGTTATCCTTGGTGGTGATGCCTTAGGAGAAAAGGGAAAAAGGGCTGAAATAGTTGGGCAGGAGGCAGCAAAAAAACTCCTCAAAGAGATAAGCAGCAAGGCTGCTCTTGACCATTACCTTGCTGACCAGCTCATACCATTCATGGCTTTGGCTGGCAATAGCAGCATAAAAACTTCTGAAATAAGCAGTCATTGCAGGACAAATATTTACACTCTTGAGAATTTCCTGGGAAAAACCTTCAGCATTGATGAAGAAAAAAAGCTTATCAGCTCAGTGTAAGGAGCTTGGCTCCTGTCTCTGTCTCAACAATCTTGTAGTTCAGCTTTCTCTTCTCGTCCTTTGGCATAGAAGACTTTTTCAGCATTGAGCGCGCCTTTTTCATGAGCGCCTTTGCGGCCTCAGCGTCTCCATGGCTAATGGAATGCCCTGCCTCTTCAAGCAGCTTATTTATCTTGTCCATGCCTCTTGGTTTTGTCTTTCTTGTTTCACTTTTTATCCTTTCTCTGTCTTCTTCAATTGCACTTATCTTGAAAGTTCCCCGGATGCCTTTCTCTTTTCCTGGCTTTGGAATTATTCCTCCTTTGTAGGGCAGCAATGCTTCTGCTGGCTTTTCAATCACTTCTTCTATACTCTCCAGTGCCTCCTCCTCTTCCTCCCATGCTTCCCTTCCTTCAAGCTCCTGTTTTTCTGCCCCTTCTTCAGCAACCTCTTCTGCACTTTCTTTAACAATCTCTTCTGCTTCTTCTTTAGCCCCTCCTGCTTTTTCTATTCTTAGTTGCTCAGCTGCTTTCATCCTTGAAGCGATCTTCTTTTGTTTTTTCTTTTTTAATTTTTCACCGCTCAGGATTTCATAAGCTTCTTCACTTGTCTTGGCATTGTTAAGCTCTTGACCAAGTTTATCATCTTTTACCACATCCCTTACCCAGTTGCTGAAGTCATTCTTTTGCCCGCTTACATGGAATTCGAACACATCCTCTTTCATATTCCTCATTACAGCTGTAAGCTCTTTCACGTCTTTAACCACACGTCCATCGCACAGCCAGAAGTAGAAGTCAGGATCTATCCCCTTTTCATTTTCTCCAAGGTCAAGCTTCTTAAGGATATCAGGTTCCTCCCTGCTTTTGGGAATCTCAATCTTCTTAAGGCTCTTCCTGAATAATTCCAGCACGCCCTTTTCCTTTCTTGAGGGAGGCAGCTTTGGAAGCTCCAGTTCATCCTGTTTACTAAACCACATCTTAATGCATCATCCAACTCAAAGCTTTATATAATTTTGTTACTTCTCAAAAATAGGGAGAAGAAAAACACAAACTTTTTAAATAGCCCCGAACTCTCCCAAAGCCATGGCAAAAAACGAGCTTAATTGTATATCCTGCAAGAGGAAAATCACCAATCTTAAGGGCTCAGCCAAGTTCATGTGCCCAAAGTGCGGAAAGTATGAGTTGATTAGATGTTTACACTGCAGGGAGATTGCTGCCAGGTACACTTGTCCTAACTGCAACTTTAGCGGTCCTAATTAAAATGGCTACCATAATCCTGACTCTGAAGATAATGCCTTCTGACCCAAAGGTCAACCTTGACTTCATTGCTGACAAGGCAGAGAAACTCATAACCAAGTTTGGCGGCAAGCCAGGCAGAAGGGAGAAAGAGCCGATTGCATTTGGCTTGGTAGCATTGAAAATAATCTTTATAATGGATGAAAAAAAGGGAAGCACACAAAGCCTGGAAGATGACATAGCAAAACTGAGCGGTGTAAGCTCTGTTGATGTTATTGATGTCAGGCGAGCAATCGGATAAATTCCTTTAATCCAATATCGCTTCTTATTCCTTCTGGTCTGAAATGCGTCCTTGATGCCTTGAAACCCTTTTTCCTGATTTTGCTGATAAGATCGTCTATTTTCGGAACTTGCCCTATCTTATTTTTTTTGCACATCTCATGCACATCGTAAAAGCCTACAGCAGGTATGCCTGATTCTTCTTTTATTGTTCTCAGTAATTTTATTGTTTCTTTGTCATAATCACTTTTAATGTTTTTTGCCATTTGCTTGACCAGATTATTGTCAAAAAGGCTTCCAAGCCACATAGGACCGGCTTTATTGAAATACTTGTGCTCCTTCAAAATCTTATCAACCCTCTGCTTTCCTTTCTCAGCAGAAAAATAGCATCTCATGTAATGGTCTTTGTAATAACAGAATATTGGATTAAGCGCCTTTTCATTCATCGCCCCTATTAACTGGACAAATCTTATCATGATTCTTAAGCCAATCTCGTGCATGAGCTCATTTCTCAATGGCTTTGCCCAGTATTTCCTTAGGCAGGCATTGGGAGAGCTTCCGCAGAGTGCAGACGTGTCAGTAGCAGTAACAGCAAGGATTCCACCACGGCTAATCCTCTGCACAGCAGCATTAAGGAATAATCCAGGATAGCCGAAAGGGTCTATGTCAATGTAGTCAAAGCCCTTGCTTTCCAGGAGAAAGAGATTGGCGTCCTTGTTGTGAATTTTTATTTTTTTGTTAATATCAAATATGTTGTTTATCTTGATGTTTTCTTTAATTATCTTTATTGCTTTTATGTTGTTATCATTAATGTCAATACTCTCTACCTTCCCTTTCTTCAGCTCAAGCATAAAACGCATACTTCTAATGCCGCTTGCTGCCAGGGGGTCTGCTATCTTCATATTGCTCTTGTTCAAAGAATTCAATAAAAGCACAGAAATATCCCTGTTGCTCCTCATAACAGGATTATAGAATACAGGCATGCTCCTGCTTATCTTCTTTTCAGCAGAAACCTTTATCCTCGCCCTTCCTTCCTCAATTATTCTATACATATCTCACTGGTGTTTTTTCTTATAATAAAAACCTTGCTATTATCAGTTCTGTTAACTTATTGTAGGTGTTGTATGAATAGAAATATACAAAATCTCGCTTTTTACCCCGATTCAGATATAAACACAAACATTTATCTCGCTTAATAGTTGTTAGCCAAAATATTACTCGGGACTCTCGGACTCTTTAAGAAACCCTATAACTCGATCATACAATGTGTTCAACCTCGTAAGTATAGGGATAAGATGATTTGACTCGAATTGTTTTATAGCTTCCTTTGCAATTTCGTCTTCTGCATCAGAAAAAAGGTAAAGAACTGGTCCATCTGGAAATGGTTTAAATCCCTTTCTACAATTGTCCACAAAACCTATTTTTGGATCATATTGAACAAAAGTTTTACCATGTCTTTCATTAAATTCCTTTACCTGTTCATAAGAATTAAAAGCATTAATTTGACATTGTAAAAGTAATGTCTCTCCTTCTTCATATAAACTTATAGCTTGTTCACGTATTTCATCAAGTATTACTCCTTCCAATTCTTCATTTCTCAGATACCAACCCTCAATTCCTTTACCATACTCTCCTTCTCTGATCGATTCAATCTTTTTTACATTTCTTTGCTGATGAGCTATTAATGTTTCTAAATGGCTTGACATTCTTTTAGGGAATTCATAACAATATATAAACCTAATGTCCGAGAGTCCCTCTGTCATACTTCCCTCCCCTCCACTTCGTAGGGGTCGGTTCGGCTAACAGCGATGTTATCAGCAATGTTAATAATAAAGTTTAAAAACCCGCCATCTTTCTCATTCTCTTATGCTAAGGCAATTAATCGTTGTGGTAATGGGTCATGTTGACCATGGAAAGTCAAGCATACTTGACAAGATTAGGGGCACCGCTATTGTCAAGTCCGAAGCAGGAGGCATTACACAGGCAATAGGAGCTTCCATAATACCTCTTAGCACAGTCAAGAAGATATGCGGCCCATTGCTCAAGGCGCTCAAGACCGAGTTTACCATTCCAGGGCTTTTGTTCATTGACACTCCGGGTCATGCTGCATTCACAAACCTCAGGAAAAGGGGAGGCAATCTTGCTGATATTGCCATTCTTGTTGTTGATGTAACTGAGGGCTTTAAGCCCCAGACCTTTGAGTCAATAGATGTTCTCAAGACATATAAAACACCATTCATAGTTGCTGCTAACAAGATTGACAGGATTTCCGGCTTCACATCAATGGGTAAGCCTTTGATTCAGACCATTAACCAGCAGGGAGAGAGCGTTAAACCTGTTCTGGACAAAAAGCTTTATGAAATTGTTGCAAAACTCTCAGAGCTTGGCTTTGATTCTGAGAGGTTTGACAGGGTTGATGATTATTCAAAGCAGATAGCCATTGTTCCGACATCTGCAAAGACAGGCGATGGCATGCCAGAGCTTTTAATGGTATTGACAGGGCTTGCACAGAAATTTCTTGAGTCATCCCTGAAATTAGAGGTCACTGGACCTGCAAAAGGAACAGTTCTGGAGGTGAAGGATGACAAGGGGCTTGGAACAGCAATGGATGTTATAATTTATGATGGCATAATAAAGAAGGGAGACACTATTGTTGTTGGCGGCTTGGAAAAGCCTGTTGTGACAAAGGTAAAGGCATTGTTTGAACCTGCACCTTTGGCAGAGATGCGCGACAAGAAGTCAAAGTTCAGGTCTGTTGAGAGTGTTAGCGCAGCAACAGGCGTCAAGATTTCTGCTCCTGAGCTTGAAGGTGTTGTTGCAGGAATGCCTTTGCTTGTTGCACGAGAAAACATTGAGGAAGCCAAGAAGCTTGTCCAGAAAGAGGTTGCTGAGGTTATTACAGAAACAGACAAAAACGGTGTTATTGTCAAGGCAGATTCCCTTGGCTCTTTGGAAGCATTGACAAATCTCCTGAAACAAAGCAATATAGCCATAAGAAAGGCGTCCATCGGCAGCATATCAAAAAAAGATGTCAAGGATGCCCAGTCAAACTTTGAAGAGGATCCTTTGAAAGCAGCTGTTCTGGGCTTTAATGTTAGCGTAAGCCCGGAGGTTACAGAGCTTGGAGATGTCAAGATAATCACCAGTAATATTATCTACAAATTAATAGAGGACTTTGAAAACTGGTTTAAAGAAGAAAAGAAAAAGCTGGAACACAAGGCATTAACTGATTTAGCAATGCCCTGCAAAATAAAGATACTTAAGGGCTTTGTTTTCAGGCAGAGCAATCCTGCAATAGTAGGCGTTGAGGTATTGGCAGGTAAATTAAAGACAGGAACAAGATTGATGAAGGTAGACAAACCCATAACTGTGGTGAAAAACATCCAGGAGGAAAAAAAGAATCTAAATGAAGCTGAGTCCGGAAAGAAGGTTGCTGTTTCCCTTGGAGGCGTTACCCTTGGCAGGCAGATCAGGGAAGGCGATGTTCTTTACAGCTACATCACTGAAAACGACTTCAGAAACCTTAAGGACATGAAAGGGCTCATACGCCAGGAAGAAAAGAATTTGTTAAAGGAGATAGCAGAGCTAATGAGAAAAGAAAACCCTATGTGGGGTATATAACTACTTTTTAGTTATCAAAAATCAGAAAATTTATAAAGCTAAGAATATTGTCTCTACACAAGGTGGACTAAAAATGTCGCAAGTTTTAGAAAAATATCATGTTTTTAAAGATGACACTTACCTAAATCTAATGCCGCAACTAAGAAGCGCTGGTTTAGTTCCTTTAAGTGTGGCTGGTTTGATGCAGGAAAGATTAGAAGCTATTGTTCGTGAAGATGAAAAAGTAAAAGATTTCTTTTCTTCTAATTTTGATACTGGGGACGGTGTAGCCTACAGCAGTGGTAAAGTAAAGGTTATTCTGGATGCCCAACCATTAAGAGACCTAGATTCAGACATAGATACTGGTATTTCTTACCTATACACTTCCCACTTGGGTGCGTTTTTTGACGAACTTTTAACACTAGATCAATATCCTGACTATGAAGGTGCGTTACTGCTTACACCAGAGCAATATGCAAGCTGTGAAGGACAAGAATTTTTTAGGAAAGATTTGGAAAAGGCAGGGGTTAACAGGAGGTTAAGTAAAAAAGAAGCAAAACAGCATCCTGTTTGGCTGGCTTTAGCAAGAGACAAGAACTTACTGTCAGAATATGTAGATTTTATTTTTAAAGAAGTTGAACAAAAGTGTGGTTCTACTGAAGCGATGGGAGTTTGGCTTGCTTCTGAACAAGAACAACCAACTTTGCGGGCTTGGACTGTCGACGGACTCCTCTACCGCAGTTGGTCTTGTGCTAATGGTGGCGGCGATCTCTACGGCAACTACGGCCTCGCCCGTCTTGTCGGGGTACGCGCCGAAGGCGCGGCGCAAAAAGAAGGGTTAGATGAAATTGTAGAGGGCAGGACGAGCTTTTGAATTTGGTGGAAGATTGTATGTTCCAGTTTCTAAAGATGCTGATGTAGGACTTAAGTAAATCTTATAAATAATCTTTTTCTCTTTTTTCTTGTCCCAGCACCTACTAATGATAAAGAATGATTTGGCAGAATAGCTGCTAATGAGGGCTGATAACCCTCTGTGGGGAATATGACCTTCTAATAATCGCCACATTCACTATTATGAGTATTATTATTAAAAATATTAAAAAGCCAATAAAGCTAAATTCCTTATTGCTACTGACGCCTCCAACTATGCTTCCCGTTATCCTGTTAAGCTTTAAATCCATTGGCTCTGCCAAAACGCTGACAGTAACATTCTCAGGGCTTCCAAGCTGAGCCCTGTCATCCGGAACTATCTTGCAGGTTATGCTGTCGCCTTTTTTAATCAAGTCCTTGTTCAATATCTCATTATCACTAACCAGAACATCATCTTTATACCAGTAATAGTGAAGCGTGACAATGTCCTTGTGCTCGTCTTCAAAGCTCGCATTGCATCTAAGCCCTGTCTCAGCAAAGCCGTAAATGCCCATTCCGGTTATCTTTGGAGGCTCGTTTATTATGTAAAGGTTCAGATAAGCCTTTGCCTCCTTGGCATAAGCAAAATTTGTTGTTAATATAATCAGCATCAACATTATCATGGTCATTATTATCAATGTTTTTTTCATGATACCCAATAATTCTTTATTACTATTTAATCTTTGTCATTTCATAATTTACAAAAATATTTAAAATAACCCTCATACAGCACATTTATCATGAAAAAAATGAAGATATTGAACAGCCGCGAAATAAGGGACATAAAAAAACTGATAAAAAAACAGTGGGATGCTGAACTTAAGCTGGATTATGCCTTTTTGATGAACGATAAAGGCAAGATATTCATAATCAACAAAGAACTTGGAGATATTGACTTCTCAAAGCTCCACATCAACAACCTCGGGCTTTATTTTGGAGAGTTTAAAGTCAGTGAGTTGAGGCTCAGCATTGAGGGCTCCCAGATGGTAGGCATTTTTGCAAAGAAAAACATCGTAGATATTGATGATAAGAACCTGGAGGTGTGGATGAAGGGAGAGGATATTGAGATTAAGACTGATAATGTCAGGGGTTTTGTGATTATCAAAAACAATAAAGACTTTCTTGGCTGCGGAAAATACAAAGAAGGCAAAGTGCTTAATTATGTGCCTAAGGAGAGGAGGGCTCATCTCTTTCAGCAGGCGGACAGCTCTTAACTGCCTTTTCATACTCCTCCTTCTTCAGCTTCTCAACCTTTTTGTCAAGAACATTCTCGCTTATGCCTATTTTTTTAATCCTGTCTTTGGCCTGCTTTTTGGTGATTTTATAATTGCTGACCAGAATATCCAGAAGGGCATTTTTCAGTTTTTTATCCCTCTGCAAATATAATTGCTTCACAAAACAATCTTTTTTATTCTTGGTTATGAGAACAATAACAGTGTCAACATTGGGAGCAGGATAAAAATCGTCTTTGCTCACATCTCCAACAACCTCAATATCAAGGAATGCCTCTGTCACAAGTCCTAATTTGGTTTTTTTGCCTTTGATATTATCAACAAATTTCTTAGGCAAAAGCAAAACAGCCCTTTCAAAGTCCAGAAAGAACATCTTCTGAGTTAGGGGCTCGCATATGGCATAAGGCGTGCTTGAGATAATCTTGTTGAATTTGATAGTGTCAATAATTTTAAGGATATTGTCATTAATAATTTCAATGTTCTTGTTTTTCTTAGTTTCTTCCTTGATGGCGTTGCTTAATTTTTTGTCAATTTCAACAGCAACAACCTTTTTGCAATTTTTTAATCTTTTTGTGATTGTTCCTATGCCTGCGCCTATTTCCAGGATAACATCGTTTTTATTGACATCCAACAAACTAATGATTTTATCAATAACACCATCATTAACGAGAAAGTGCTGGTCCAGGAATGCCCTTGGTTCAAGCCTGTATTTCTTTAACAAACTTTTCATTTCTGTGCTCATACAAGCATTGCAAAGCATTGACTCTTTTTATTCTTTTGTTTTTTTGGACATATTACAATTAATTGTCAAATTATTTGCAAAATTTACGGTTTTTCTGAAAGTTCTCACAGGACACTGGACAGGCGTCTGCGTAAGGTATATAACTAATTAATTTTTAAGAAGTAATTTAAATGAAAAGATTAACCAAAGAGCAAATTGCAAAAATTATTG
>CAYGWL010000088.1:0-7301 GCA_964353575.1 uncultured Methanosarcinales archaeon
CATTGCCTCCATTATTGCTGAGACAGGGATTAACAAAAACAGCAAGGTTGTTGACGCCGGCGCTGGCTCAGGAGCATTATCCTTGTTTTTGGCGAATATTGTGAAAGAAGTTGTGACTTATGAGATAAGGAAGGACTTTGCGGATATTGTTAAAAACAACATTGAATTATTGAAATTAAAAAATATTAAAATAAAAAATAATGACATCAATGAAGGAATTGATGAAACGGATGTTGATTTGGTAACCCTAGACCTGCCTGAACCGTGGAAAGCCATAAAATCAGTTGAAAAGGCATTGAAAGTTGGCGGATTTCTTGTTTCGTATAATCCTAACCTAACTCAAGTCACGGCTTTTATTGATGATATCAACAAAAACAAGAACTTCATCCACATTAAGACAATAGAAAACATACAAAGGACTTGGGTCATAGATGATAAAAGACTAAGGCCTGAGAACACAGAAATTGGACATACTGGATTCTTAAGTTTTGTTAGGAAGGTTATGTAACATCTTTCTTTATTATCTCTCCCGGTAGAGTTGACTTGTCTGGCCAAATCTTTCTTCCAGGATATATCATAGTGCCTATGCCTGTTTTCACATTATCTGCGATTATTGCTCCTAATTTTTCCATTCCTGAAGCTATCATCTCTCCTTTGACTGGTGAAGGTATAACTCCTTTGTCGTGTCTTAGGTTGGCTGTTATGGTGCCTGCTCCAAGGTTTACGTTTTCTCCTATAACAGAATCTCCCACATATGAAAGGTGAGGTATCTTTGTGTTATCCATAACAATAGAGTTTTTTACTTCAACCCCGTTCCCAATCTTGCAGTTATTGCCGATGCTTGTGCATGGTCTTATATAGCAGTTGGGTCCGATAGTGCAGTTCTCCCCAATAACAACAGGACCCTCTATGTAAGCTCCACTCTTTATGATAGTATTCTTGCCAATAACTACTCCACCCTTTATTGTTGCATTCTTTTCAACCTTTCCCTCTATCTTTGTTTTTATCTTTTTCAGCAACATTTCATTTGCTTCCAAGAGCGACCAGGGGTATGGAACAGGAACCCAGGATTCTGCAATTTCACAAAACATCTTCTGCTTTTCAGCAAGCACGTTAATTGCATCAGTAAGCTCATACTCTCCTCTTTCTGATTTTTTTATTTTCTTTATTTCGTCAAAAATGTTTTTATCTAAAACATAAAACCCGGCATTTACAAGGTCTGATTTAGGTTTTTTTTGCTTTTCTTCAATCCTCATAAGAAAACCATTTTTTATGTCGCACACCCCAAAATATTCAGGGTTTTTGACCTTGCCAACGAGCATAGCATTGTCATGATTAGTGCATTTTTTAATGTCTTCGTTATCATAAACATCGTCTCCGTACATTAAGATGAATCTCTCGCCAACATTCTTTTCAACCACGCTTAAGGCGTGCCCTGTTCCCAGCTGTTCTTTTTGTTCAACATAAGTGATTTTGATATTCTTGTATTTATCACCCAAAAGATTCTTTATTTTATCTCCCATGAAGCCGATAACAATTATTGCTTCGTCAACTAATCCAGCTAATTGCTCTAAATTGTGCTCAATTATTGTTTTATTGGCAACCTTCAGCAATGGCTTGGGCCTTGTGAGTGTTAATGGCCAGGTTCTTGTTGATTTTCCTCCTGCTAGAATCACGGCTTTCATTTTCCTATCTCCTTTCTCACTTCATTAGCAATCTTTTCTGCTAATCCTTTTATTAAATCTTTGTCCTTTCCCTCAACCATAACCCTGCACATGTTTTGGGTTCCGGAATACCTTACCAGCAATCTTCCATTGTGCTTTAAGCTTTCTTCTGCTTCCTTGATGGCATTAACAACACTTGGCATGTCTTCGAAACTTTTTTTATCCTTAACATCAACATTTATTAATATCTGCGGATAATTTTTCAAAACCTTTGACAATTCTGACAGGATTTTTCCTTTTTCTTTCATTATCCTTAATATTTGTAATGCGGCTATTGTCCCGTCACCTGTTGAGCTGTATTCCTTGAATATTATGTGCCCTGACTGCTCTCCACCGAATTTGTAGCCTTTTTTAAGCATCTCCTCTATGACATAACGGTCTCCGTTATCAACCCTTACAACCCTGCCTCCTGCATTTTTTATTGTTTCATCTAAGCCAAGGTTGCTGTAGACAGTTGCCACTACTGTTTTTTTTGCAAGTTCATCTTTTTCCAGTAAGTTTAAGCCGGCAATTGCCATTATGGCGTCGCCATTGACATCTTCTCCCTTTTCATCAGCCATGATTACTCTGTCAGCATCCCCGTCTAGAGACACTCCAGCATCTGCCTTGTTCTCCAGAACTGCTTTCCTTATCACCTCTGGATGCAGTGCTCCGCAGTTGAGGTTTATATTAAAGCCGTCTGGCGTGTTGTTTAAAACAATGACCTCTGCCCCAAGTTCAGAAAGTATTAGCGGGGTTATGTTATACGCAGCCCCGTTTGCGCAGTCAAGCACAATCTTTAAGCCTTTCAATGAGGTGTTTTGAATGGAACTTTTGGCAAACTCTATATACCTGCCTTTTGCATCGTCTATCCTGTAAGCCTTCCCTATTTTTTTCCCATGTATCTGCTCTTCATTCACCTTTTCAGAAAAAAATATTTTTTCAATCTCTTTTTCTGTTTCATCGCTCAGCTTCAGACCTTCATTGGAAAAAAACTTTATTCCATTCTCTTCTGCAGGGTTGTGCGAAGCGGATATCATTATCCCTGCATCTGCTGCAAAGGATTTTGTCAAGTGGCTGATTGCAGGCGTTGGCATTGGTCCTACTAACAGAACATCAACACCAACGGATAATATGCCTGAAGTCACGGCATTTTCAAGCATGTAGCCAGAAAGGCGCGTATCTTTTCCTATTACTATCCTGCTTCTTTTTTCCTTGTTTTTGAAAAAAATGGCAACTGCTTTTCCAAGCCTGAGAGCTACCTCTGCTGTTACTGGATACTTTCCAGCTATGCCTCTTACTCCGTCTGTTCCAAATAGTTTTTTCATTTCACTGTCACGCTCTTTGCAAGATTTCTTGGTTTATCCAGGTCCTTGTTTAATAATTTTGCTAAATAATATGCTAACAATTGTGCTGGTATGACATTGGCAATTGGTGAAGCATCTCCACAATCAGGAACCTTTATCCAGTAATCAAATGCTTGGTTGTTCTCAGGGCTTATTCCTATTATGAAGCCCCCTCTTGCCTTTACCTCCATTGCTCCGCTGATTACGTCCTTTTTGTGTTCGTCATTGCTAACTATTGCTATGCAGGGTGTTGCTTTCTCTATTAATGCTATTACCCCATGCTTAAGCTCCCCAGAAGCAAAGCCCTCTGCGTGTATATAGCTTATTTCTTTTATCTTGAGGGCTGTTTCAAGGGCTATTGGATAATTAGCGCCTTTCCCGATGACATAGATGTGTTTTTCATTTTTTAATCTTTCAGCTAATCTTTTTATCTTATCCAAGGACTCTGGTTTTAATATCTCATTTATTTTCTCCGATGTTTCATCTAACAATCTTTTTCCTTCTCCCAGCCTGTCTGCTGTAGCGTATGCTAACAACAACAGAACCGCCATCTGCGATGTGAATGCCTTTGTTGACACAACAGATATCTCAGGTCCTGCCCGCATAAGGAAAGAATAATCAGATTTTCTCATAAGGCTTGAGCCCATTACATTTACAATGCTTGCTACTTTTGAGCCGTGCTTTTTGGCTGTTTCAACTGCTTCCATTATGTCCGCTGTTTCCCCGCTCTGGGAAACTGCGATTACAAGACTTTTGTCCGTAAGGAAATGTTGATAGTCAGGAAATTCAGATGCAACAACAAAGTTGATGTGCTTTTTTACTATTTTTGAGAAAAGGTATGTTCCAAGCAGGGCTGCATAGCTTGCTGTCCCGCATCCTATAAGGAAGCTTCCATATGCGCTTTTTATCATGCTTGAGAACTGCTTTATCTTGGCTTCATCCTGCACTGCTGCCATGCTTATTGTCTGGGGCTGCTCCATTATCTCCTTTATTGTGAAGCTTTCATACTTTCCTTTCTTTGCTTGTTCAATGTCCCAGGTGATTGTTTCTGTTTTTTTATTGATTATATTTCCGTTAATTGAATTAAAAACAATGGCTTCCTCATTGATTTCAACACCTTCATCGTCATCAAGGAATATCACCTTTTTTGTGTGCTCAATGAATGCAGGAACATCTGATGCTATGAATTTTCCACTGTCTGATATTCCAACAACAAGCGGGGCTCCTTTTTTCAGGGCAAACAACTCTTTTGTGGGTTTGTAAAAGAAAACAATTGCATTCCTTCCCTTTATTGTTTTGGATAATTTTATTACTGCTTCCTTTATTCCTGTCTTTGCGTTTTCTTCAATGAAATGAGCAATTACTTCTGTGTCTGTTTCTGACCTGAATTTGTGCCCTTTTTTTATTAGTTCATTTTTTATTTCCTGGTAATTCTCAATTATTCCGTTATGGACAACAATTATGTCTTCCTTGCAGTCAACTTGAGGGTGGGCGTTTGATATTGTAACTCCACCATGAGTTGCCCATCTTGTGTGACCAAGGGCAATATTGCCGCTTCCGAGCTTTACTTCATCTGCCTTGAACTCGCCTATTCTTCCAACCTCTTTGAAAACATTCAGCTCTTTGTCCAGGCTTGCTATACCCCAGGAATCATAACCGCGATATTCTAATTTCTTGAGCCCTTCAATAACAATCTTTGTGGCATCTTCCTTTCCCTTATATGCAATAATCCCGCACATAGGGACTACTCAGGCCACGCTATTTATAAGTCTTACTAAAAAAACTATAGAACCATTATAAAAATTTTTATAATACATCTATTATCGCAAAGAGTTGTTATATCTCCATAGTAGTTAAAAAACCGAAAGATTTAAATAAGGGTTGTATTTCATGTGTCAACTATGACAAGATACCTTGAGACATACGAACGAAAGAGTAAAGATGGGCTTGGCAGACGTATTCTATTTATAGCAAAGCGTCCTTCACAAATTGATAACTTAGAGGAAGCTTTATTGAGTTTCTCTGCTAAGATGCGCGGTAAAGGAGATTGCGAACTGCGTGACTGTGGCGACTTTGACTTTTATTTCATTGGCGAACTGTCGGAAAATAATATCCGATGCGGGGTCCTAGCCAGCCCTGGTGAGGACTGGGTTCTTGTGGGATTCAGGACAGATGCTGGCATGCCAAGAGGAAAAGCAATAGCAGTTCTAGATTATTATGCGGACCTTTTTGTTGAAATAACAGGCATGCGTGAGTTGAAAATTAAGCCTCCAATGATGATAAGAGACGTGGCAGACACTTACTTTAAAATGTTAGGAATGCAGAGACCTTAGACTCTGCTAAAAGCTTCTCAATGCATTCAGCAAGTCCCTTATTGTGAATTCTGTCCAGTGCTTGCCTGTGAAGCATATTCTTGCATTTGACATGTCCCATAGAAGCAGGTCTCCTATGCTTTTGTCACCGTTCTTTATTATGAGCTCTGGTGGTATAAAATACGAGCTGTAGGTGTTTTCCTTTATGTCAGACTTGCTTATTGACTCAGGATCAAGCTTTTCTGCCTCCACCTTTCTTGCAATTATCTTGCAGGCGCTCACTATCTCATCCTGTCCGTCATAGTTTATGCAGAGGTTGAGGAAGAAGTGGTCGTAGCTCTTTGTCTCTTCCATGAGCTGCTTTACGCTTTCCACAAGCCTTCCCGGTAGGTCGTACCATTTTCCAAGCACAGAGACCTTGACATTGTTTTCATGCACTTCACTGCTTTTGCTCAAACCCTGTGCTAAATCCGCTAAAAAATCAATTACCTTTACTGCTTGGTCAGGCTCGAGCTTTTGTGTTGACATAAGATTTATGGTCACTATGGGTATCTTCAGCTTTACCTGAAGCTTTATAATCTGCCTAATCAGAACACTGATTTTTGTGTAAAGCTCTTCCAAGCTTATATTGTGTTTTTCAGAATAATCAAGATCTGCGCTTGTTGCTTCCAGGTTTAAGGCAATGTGCTTTGGAAGTTTTGGCTTTTGGCTTATTTCATCAAGCAGATTCTGTATTTTATCCGGCATGAATTACTCCGCTGATTACCCCACTGCATCACTTCACTATTTTATTATTATATATAGCAAACTATATAAACCTTTTTGTTATTTGATTAAAAAAATGCTCAAAGAATTCATAACATTCTCGGCTCTGGCAGTAGCTTCTTTTACAGACATCAAGACAAGGGAGGTTCCTGACTGGCTCAGCTATGGCTTGATATTCACCGGCTTTGGGGTTAATATTTTGTATTCAATCATTTTTTCTAATGTTAATTTCATTATTAACAGTGTTGTTGGCTTTTTAATTTTCCTCGGTCTTGGCTGTGCCATGTTTTACGCTGGCCAGTGGGGTGGCGGTGACAGCAAGGTAATCATGGGCTTGGGTGCTTTGTTAGGGCTTAATGTTTTCGGTCTCTCAATCAGCAACCTTCCCTTTCTTGTTATCTTCTGGATAAACCTCTTGTTTGTCAGTGTTTTCTATGCCTCTTTATGGAGCTTTGTTCTGGCTCTTAGAAATAGGAAGGTTTTTTTAAAGTCCTTTAAAGAAGAGCTGAGAAGGTTCTTTTGGTTAAGGATATTGATATTTGTTTTAACCTTCATCTTTATCATCTTTTTATTAATAACTTTAGACACGCTCATAAAAATTTTTGTTTTAGTAACAATCACATTAATAGTGCTTCTTTTTTACCTGACAATTTTCATGAAAGCTGTTGAGAAATCATGCATGCTCAAGCTTGTAAATCCGGAAAAGCTCACAGAAGGCGACTGGATTGCCAAGGATGTAAAGATCGATGGGAAATACGTTTGCGGGCCAAAGGACTTGGGCATAACCAAGAAACAAATAAGAACCTTGCTGGCTTTAAAGAAAAAGAACAAAATCAAAAAAATACTCATAAAAGAAGGAATCCCCTTTGTTCCTAGCTTTTTGATTGCTTATTTGGTCACTCTTTTCCTTGGCGCTTGGTTCTTAGTGTTTTTGTGAGCCCAAAGGCTTTGTAGGCTTCGTAGTAACTTAACGAAAAACCTTTTTTATAACTTGTTTTGTGTATAACTTGTTTATAGAAACATGCTCTGACTTCAGGGTATCCTTATGAGCTGCTTTATTAGGTAGTCCTCTTTTTCCTTTGAGAGCTTTTCTGTTTTTCTGTCCAGCTTTTCAGGCTCTTTTTTTTCCTTTTCAAAGGCGCCTATGTTCTTTGTCTGCTCTTTCAGCTTTAGCT
>CAYGWL010000089.1:0-2563 GCA_964353575.1 uncultured Methanosarcinales archaeon
TTCGTAATCCTCTTCGTCCTCTTCTTCCTCTTTTGTTCCCTCTTCCTCTTCGTCCTCTTCCTCAGAATCTTCTCCTTCTTCTGACGGCTTTGCCTTTTTCACATTTCCGCTGCCAACAACTTCTCCAAAGGCAAATCTCTGGGAAACTCGTGTTACCTTTATCTTAACCTCGTCACCTTTCTTGACTCCAGGCACAAAGACCACAAATCCCTGCACCTTTGCAATTCCGTCTCCCTTCTCTCCTACGCTCTCTATCTTTACATCAAACTCCTCACCGACATTGATGGGAGCCGCTCTTCCGAATCCTTTTCCGTACATCTTTGATATCCTCCTTATTTAATTCAATATGTACAATTAAATTAGAAATATCTTGAAATACTCTAACTAATTGTGCTTAAGAATGGGAAGGACAGCCCCTTTATAAATTTAGTGGTTTATGGCTGTAATGGCTTTTTTAATAGATTTCCCATTTCCTCGCTCCAGTCACAGCTAGCACGATGACTGTATTCTGGGTCTTTGGCAACGCCTTGAGCGAGTATTTCTGCAACAAGTTCAAGTCTTTCCTCGCTCCAGTTACAACCAGCACAATAACTCCATTCTGGGTCTTCAGCAACGCCCTTTGCAAGTATTTCTGCATAAAGATTAAAGCTTTTGTTACTCCAGTCAATACCGGCATCATAACTCTTTTCTGGGTCTTGGGCAACAGCTTTGGCAAGTGTTTTTGCATGGGGCTCAAATTTTTTATCGCTCCATTCACAACCAGCGCGATAGCTCCATTCTGGGCTTTTAGCAACGCCATTTACAAGTATTTCTGCATAAGGCTTAACTCTTTGATAATCCCAGTCACGAACAGCATGGTAACTATGCATTGGATTTTTAGCAACACCCTCAACAATCGTCTTTGCACAAGCGTTAAATTTTTTATTACTCCAGCTAACACCTGCGTCATAACTTACTTCCGGATCTCCAGCAACAATCTCAGCAAACATTTCTGCATAAGGTATAAATCTTTCATCGCTCCAGTCACGACCTACTCTATAACCCTGCTTTGGATTTTTAGCAACACTCTCTGCAATTATTCCTGCAACAAGATTAAATTTTGCATCCTTCCAACACTTACCAGCAGTATAACTGAATTCTGGGTCTTTGGCAACGCCTTCAGCAAGTATTTCTGCAACAAGATTAAATTTTGCATCACTCCAGTCACGGCCAGCAATGTAACTATTTCTCGGATCTTGAGCAACAGCTTCGGCAAGTGTTTTTGCATGAGGCTTAAATTTTTCATAGCTCCAGTTACGACCTGCCTCATAACTGCATCCTGGATCTTTGGCAACAGACTCAACAAGTGTTTGCGCAACAAGATTAAATCTGTCACCATTCCAGTCACGACCCGCAAAGTAACTCAATTGCCGATTCGTAGCGACAGACTCGGCAAACATTTCTGCATAAGGATTGAATCTTTCATCACTCCAGAAAATACCAGCGCGGCGACTCTCTCTCGGATCTTGAGCAACAGCTTCGGCAAGTGTTTTTGCATGAGGCTTGAATCTTTCATCACTCCATTTACAACCTGCCTCATAACTGCATCCTGGATCTTTGGCAACAGACTCAACAAGTGTTTGTGCAAAAGGATTAAATCTTTCATCATTCCAGTTACAACCTGCCTGAAAACTTTGTGCCTTACTTTCAGCAACGATTCCTGCAAGTTTTTGTAAAGTTTCTTCGCTTATTTCTGACATCTTTTTTACAAAGTTATAGGCTACTTGTGAGTCGTCTATTAGGCAGGCGACTGATTCCCAAGAAACCTTATCATCAATAACAGCTCTTGCAACACGAATCTTTCCTTGGCTTTCTTCAGGCACGCAAAACTCTCCTTTTTTGAGATTTGTTGGAACATAAGCGTGTGTTAAAACACAGTCATCAAAAGTCAAATTTCTCATCCATTTGTCACTTCCGACTACATCGAGAATGAAAGGTGCAGTTGCAACATGAATACCCTTACTACAATCCTCTCCTTTATCTGTATCTACCTCTGCTTCAACCATTTGACCTAAAGTGTACTCTTGATTTTGAACAGGAGAAAATAATTCACCATCTTTTTCCTTAAAAAACTTAAAAAGAACATAATAACTTCCACCATCTCTTACAACAGTCTCAATACCGTTGCTTTCCGCAAAACTCCTCAAATCATTCCGCCTTAAAAAACTCAGTAAACCCATGAATAACACCCCCTATTGAAAAGCTTTGACCTTAGACTACCAAAAAATGTTTATTCATTTATAAAACTTTCCATATGTAACTATTTCAAAGTTAGAAATGCTTTTTAATTTTGAAGGGTTCCAGTTTGCATTGATTCCGCTTGTCTCAAACATTAAGCTGCCATATGTACAAGTTGAGCATGGCTGCAAATGTGACCCAAAGTATGTAAGGTATTAGCAGGTATGCTGCTTTCCGCTCTATTCTCCAGAAGTGATAAATTGTGAGCAGGATTGCAATCCACAGAATTATGATCTCCAGAAATGCGTAAAAAGGGCTGTGAAGCCCGAAGAAAAGCAAGGACCAT
>CAYGWL010000090.1:0-2429 GCA_964353575.1 uncultured Methanosarcinales archaeon
ATAGGATTAAGTACATTGAATATCTCCTCGTCAGTGTTTGGCTTTTTTATGAATTCTATCATCATAAAAAAGAAATAAGAGTGGTTTATAAGCATTACGCAGAAATGTCTATTGTCTAGTGGAAAATCAAGAGTTGTTTTAGATTGAAAGGTTCAATACTAGACTGCCGTAGTCTGTGCCTAGGTACATGGGATAAACTTTTGTATTGGAAGTAAACTTTCTTTCTGAGATCCGTGACGTAATGTGTGCCTCATATACTCCTTTACGCCCCGTAAAAACAACAATCTCTTCATCAGAGACCAAGGTATAGACTTCATTTGTCCCTGAGCGTGGATTTAAATGGTGGCATTCTTTAGAGCTTGTTATTAGAGGGTTCAGCATAAAAACATAGCAGGTATCATTATCAAATCCGAGCGCATTTAACTTCTCAGCCTTTTCTTCTTCTAACACCTCATCAAAATCAACCGGATGTGCCAATATTTGCTCAAGGTACTTTTTATCCTCAGATCCTATACTCATTTTTCAGCCTCATAACTCTTATTCTATCACCCCTCAAACAATAACAGATTTCTGCCTTTCGCTTAAAAAAGCTTTTTCTGCTTATCTTTCTTTGCCCTCTTCTTGTAGATGAAGAATCCTGCTGCTGAGGCTATTGCTATGAGCACTATTACAACTATCAGTGGAGATATTCCTGCTTTCTTTCCCTTCTCTCCGCTGTTTCCAAAGAGTCCGCCGGTTATAGCTGCCAAGCCCATGCTTGTCTTCTTGCTTAAAGGCCTCTGGTCCTCAAGGGAAACATCTTCGTAGACAAGGTATTTGTCCTCTTTTGGAACCACTATGTCGTATGTTCCTGCTGGCACTTGCTTGAACATGTCCAGCTCGTAAATCTCTTCCGGAGCCAGTTCAAGTTTTACAGGAACTGCGTATTCCTTGCCGTTCTTCACTATTACATTGAATTCTTTCCTGTAAACAACATTCCCTGTGTTCTTGAAGCTTAAGTAATGCTTGTCAAATTCTATGCCTATCTGCTTCAAAGACCTTACAGTAATGCTGCTGACTGCCTTTAAGCTGCCGGATATGCTTACTATGCTGTATGTTCCTGGAGGGGCTGTCTGCTCAAGCTTGTAGCCGACCATTTTCTGGGTGTCCTGCTCTGCGCTGAAAAGCAGCTGCTGGTCAGGGTCAAGTATCTGTGTGTTTGCCTTTCCAGGCATTGCATCGTCTGCCTGATCATAAAGCACCACTTCAAAATTCATTTCTTCACCAGGGTCAAGCTCTGTTTTTGTCATTCTATTAGCCAGTTTTGTTGGCACTGGTATTACTGTAAAGTTTGATTCTGCTGAGCCGAGATTTCCAAAAAGATCCTCAACGCTGACGCTTATTGTGTGCATTCCTGATTTTATGTTCTTTCCGAGCTCATATCCTCTACTGAAGTTCCTGCTCTCCAGGGGATACTTGAATGTTTTTTCATCAAGCATTATCTGAATGGATGCCCTCTGGAAGTCCTGGTGGGTTGTTTTTGCTTCTCCTGAAATTGTAACTGTCTCTCCAGGGAGGAAGCTTTCCTTATCCAAGCTTACAGTGAGGGGTATTTCCTCTGTTATCACTATGTTCTGGCTCTGGAACTCCTCTCCGCTGAAGTTTCCGAACAAGGGCTTAAGATTGGATTTTATGAAGCAGTTTCCTGCAAAGCTTTTGTCTGTCAGCTGCAATGGAGTGACATCAACACTCCTCTGTTCATTAACACTGAGGCTCATGGGCACTATGAAGTATTCCAATGAATACGCATCGCATACCAGGGCTGTTTTGAATAGCCCATTAAAGTCGGATTCTGCTCTTATGCTGAAACTCACCAATAAACTGTCACCCAAGTTGTATCTTTCCTTTGTAAATCCAAAGAGTCTCATCTCAGCTGAGACCGCTGTGCTCATCAAAACCAGAATTATCAAAAATATTGCTTTTCTCATTTTAACATAGCTACAAACACTGGGAGTATATATATTTTACTGAAAACATCAGCATTACTTAGAACAACAAAGGTGTTACATAAACTTCTACCAATGCTGCGAAGAATAGCATGAATACTGATAATACTATCAAGTCCAATGAATCAAGGGCTATGTGCTTGAATTCTTCTGTGCCAAAGTCGTGCCTTGCAATGGCTATGGATATTATTCCTCCGCCCAAAGCTGCCATGAAGTAAGCCAGAATCTCAAATAAACCGTGGGTGAAGTATCTGAGCAGGCTCAGGGAAAATGTTGACAGGTAGTGCGAAACTCCTATGAAGCCAACATCCCTGGCTATGACAGCCAAATTTGTTCTTATGAAGCTGCCCATTGCTGCTCCTACAACAGATGCATTCCATGCAAGTATGAATATCGAGCCTGCGCCGTAAAAGAATGCAAAGAGCAGGCAGAAGAAAAGGACCT
>CAYGWL010000091.1:0-3691 GCA_964353575.1 uncultured Methanosarcinales archaeon
CCCTCATATGTTTGCAGGAACTGGACGTAGATGTCATGCGTTTTCTTTATGTCCTCTCCAAAGTATTTCTTTATTATTGCGCTAACATTTTTAACAGCTTCTTTTGCTATCTCCCCAAGCTTTCCTGTTGCTATTATCTCCTTTTCCTCTCCTCCTGGTGTTACCTCTGCCTCTATTGGTAGGATTATGCCTGAGTAAGCAGAGCCAGAGCCAATAACTGCCAAGCCATTAACCCTTCCAATCTTCTTTCCAGTTGTGATTATGACTTCATACTCTTTTTTCTGCTCAATGTATTTGTCCGCTATCTGCTGTTCTAAAGTGCGAGCTATTTTTTTTGCCTCAACAACGTGCTTCTTTTCAACAAACCCTGCTTTCTTTTCCTTTGCAAGGTCGCCAGCAGCCCTTACCAATCCTCCTAATTCCCTTAATCTCAGGGTCAAATGCCCTTTCCTGTTGGCCATCTTCTTGGCTTCAAGTATTATCTCATCAACTGCTTCTTTTGTAAAGTGCGGTATTTTCTTGTCTTTAGTAACTTCTTGGGCAACAAACACAGCAATCCTCCACCTGTTCTCAGGTGTATCAGGAATTGTGTCATTCATATAAATTTCATATCCATAACCTCTTATTCTGCTTCTAAGTGCAGGATGCATGTTCCTTACGGTCTCAACATTTCCAGCAGCAACCAGAATAAAATTGCATGGAACCATCTCTGTGCGCACCATTGCTCCTGCTGATCTTTCGCTCTGCCCTGTTATTGCATACCTTCCTTCCTGCAAAGCTGTTAATAGTTCTTGCTGTGTAGCAGGCTGGAGGGTTGCTATTTCATCAATAAACAAAACTCCGTTGTTGGCTTTGTGAATCATTCCTGCAACAACCCTTTCATGAGGAGGTGTGCCTAAGCCTCCGCTTTGGAAAGGATCATGGAGAACATCTCCCAGCAATGCTCCTGCATGTGCTCCTGTTGCATCAAAGAATGGCGCGTTCTTTTTCTGGAAATTATCCACTATGAGCCTTGGAACATCCATGGCTTTTTGTGTTCTCTTCATCATGTTTATATAAAAAAGGAATCCCACAACAAAAACCATTCCTGTTACCATGGATGCAGCGTATATTATGTCAGATATCTGCTTTGTTTTCCAAAGCCAGTAAGGTATGAAGTTTGCCATCATTATAACAACGAAAATGAATAGGTTCTGGAAGTTGAAAACGCCACCAGCTTCAATCTTTGACTTTGCAACTATCTCTCTGCCTTTTCCAGCAGGAAGCGTTCTTATAATTGGTTGGTTGTCGTCATTAGGATTAGGATAGGAAAGTATATCAACCAACTTTTCCTTGGGCAAGAGCTCTGCCAAAGCCAAGCCAAGCATTGACTTGCCTGTTCCAGGTTCTCCTATCAACAGAACATGCCTTCTTTGGTCAGCTGCTTTTCTTATGATCTTAACAGCATCATCCTGTCCAATGACCTGGTCAACTATTCTTGGCTCTATCTTAATCTCCTTTGTGGTTTTGAAGCTTTTAGGCACCATACAATAACTACAGAAAGAGCTTATTTATAAGGTTTTTTATTAACCATCTTATTAATATGAAAAATTAATATGAAAAAGCAAGGGCTAAGAATACCCCTTACCTTATAAGTCTTCCATTTTTGTAACTACTATGTGGTTCAAAACCATAGAATATAAAGATTTCCTTATTGCAGGGGTTAGTTTACATTATGTATTTTAAACTACAGAAATCTATTTAAAAGCTGTTTTTCAGCCAAATCCTGCAATGAAATTAAAGGAATATTTTATACTAGTTTTTGTTGCCGTATCAATTATACTAACTTTTGCTGCCGTGTCGATTTTAGAATCTTACGGCCAAAAAGGGACAACAGGAAATAGCGTTCTTAGTGAGCAGAATATTGACAAAGATGCTTCACAGATTGCAATAAGCAAGGAAGCTGCATATATTCTTAATAAGAATTACAGGGAATCAACCACTGAGTTTGCTGCATGTTTAGATGTTAAGCAGCAACTTGTTTACAATGAAGATAATACAAACTTAGAGACCTTCTATGAAATTATTGACATTAAAGAGATTGTTACTTCTTCTGGGGACAATTATATAAGCCAAGGTTACTGCGAATATGGGCTTGTTCACGCGCATAAAGGAGGCAGCTGCTTATTTTCCATTACTGACATTTACTCCATTAAAGAACATTTTAGGAACGGAGAGATATTCTCAGTTTTAATGTGCGGAGAAGATAAATTCTACTACATAACAAGAAATAATTATAAAGAAAAAGAAATAAAAATAAATTAATGCTTTTTTCTGCGGTAATACATGTAGATAGCTATTAAACCAAGCGATAGCCATAAAGCAATGTATCCCAGATTATTTCCTTCGCCTTTTACTGCATTGCCTGTTACCAGATTTTCCTCTGCTAAAGGTGGAGGCATTTCATTGGTTTCATTTCCAGTTATGTTTGAGGTTGCTCCTGTAGACCCTGTAGAGCCTGCATATACGCAATCTCTCTGGTTGTCTCCGCTATAAACTATCTTGCAGTTGTTGCTGTCAGCCCACTTCAAGCAATCTTGTTTATTGCTAGGCTCGCATGCTGACCATTCAACGCAGGACCATGAAGGAGTGCATTTTTTAAAGCCTCCTCCGTAACTTCCACTGCCACCACCACCGCCCCCTCCTGAGGAAGGAGCAACATAAGCTTCATCTGTTGAACCGTCGCAATCATCATCAATACTATCAAGATCAGTATCGTCTCCTGTTGGAGTTCCAGTTGCACAGCGTGTTTCAGTACCATTATTACAGCTTGAACCTAAATTACCAGCAGCACACGCTCCTGGTAGGAAGCAAGATGTATCAGATACATAATCCTCATCTGTTAAGTTATCACAGTCATTATCCAAACCATCACAATTACTATCGGTCTCAGTCTCTGCCGGCAGACCTGCGATGCATGTGTCTGTCTGTTGTCCGCCTGAACATATTAAATTACCTGCAGAAGCACAAACCCCAACACCACAAACTGTTGTCTGATTAAACCATTGCTCATCTGCGCCATCATCCTCTACACTTCCATCACAATCATTATCCAAACCATCACAAAGCTCAGCAGAAGCTCCTTCAAAAGCATCACATGTCTGAGATACACCACCAACACAATTGTCAACAGTATGTTCGCACACACCTAAACCGCAAGTTGTTTGACCCAAATCCTCATCAGTTAAACTATCACAATCATTATCCAAACCATCACACATCTCATCTACAGGCACATAATTACTTTGACTGTCAAACCATGAACCAGTACTACAGATTTCAACATTATTCGCGCACAATCCCTGAACATTATCATCAGACCTTACCAAATCCTCATCAACAGCACCATCACAATCATCATCCACACCATTACACACTTCCTCTTGTGATGTATACTCATTATTTGGCACATACTGACCAGCAACACATGTCTCTGTATTAGCTGAACATGCTCCCAACTCATTTGTTGACTGTGTCAAATCCTCATCAACCAAACTGTCACAATCATTATCTTGATTATCACAAGTCTCTTCTACAGGCACATAATTACTTTGACTGTCAAACCATGAACCAGTACTACAGATTTCAACATTATTCGCGCACAATCCCTGAACATTATCATCAGACCTTACCAAATCCTCATCAACAGCAC
>CAYGWL010000092.1:0-1523 GCA_964353575.1 uncultured Methanosarcinales archaeon
TATGGAAAAATGCGCATACTGCGGGAGAAAGTCAGTAATAATTGTAACCCTCCCCTTGTGCAGGAACCATTTTGTGCACTATTTTGAGAAAAAGGTCAAGAGGACCATAAAAAAGTATGGGCTGATAAATCCAAAGAAAAAAGTAATTGTCATTGACTCTGGCAATGCCTCCTCAGCAGTTGCGGTTTATCTCATGAAAAAATTTTATCCAAAGGTTATTGTTGTTAATAAAAATATCAATAAAAAAAACAGAAATAAAATCATAAAAAAGAATAATCAGGTTGTTATAAGCCAAAACTTGGACGAGGAAGCTGAAGAGATAATGACAAGCATGGCAAAGAACAGTAAGAGAGAATTGACAAGATTAGGACCAAAAAACAAGAGCATGATAAAACCATTATACTTATGCACGCAAAAAGAGATAATGGTTTATGCGAAATCCAAGAAATTAAGTTTTAAGAATAATAAAGCCAAGAAAAGCGGCATAATGAAATTTCTGGATAAATTTGACAGAAGATATACCTGGATAAAGCACTCTATTGTGTCATCCTACCTTGATTTTATGCCCCTAATAAAGAAAAGATTATTAAAACCAAAGAAGTAAGGTGATTGTTATGTTCACAGATATAGTATTTCCAAGGAACAATGAAAAGAAGTTCATTGATGTAGCCGAGAAACTGGAAGTGAAATCTTTGTGCTTTGTTTATGATATTAAAAATAAAAACGAGATTGACAAAATCAATAATAAAATCAAAAAAATACAAAAAACAACGAAAATAAGAATTTTTACCGGAATACTTGCTGATGCCAAGAGCATAAAAAAAACAAGAAGACTTGCAGACCTTAGCCTTATGCATGCTTCAGACAGCAACCAAGAAATAATTGAGAAAGCAAAGCCCGATATAATCTTTAACCTTGAAAACCCTGGGAGAAAGGACTTCATATACAGCAGGAATTCAGGGCTCAACCAGGTGCTTTGCAATCTGGCTAACAAAAATAACATAATCATGGGCATAGGTGTGAGTAACATAATCAAGAGCAAAAAAAAGAACATACTGCTTGGGAGGATAAAACAAAACATAAGATTGTGCCAGAAATACAAGGTAAAAACCGCAATTGCAAGCTTTGCAGAAGACCCTTACGAGATGAGAAGCCCTTATGAACTGAGAAGCCTGCTGGCAGTTTTGGGAGCAAACACAGACTACCAAAAGAAATCCCTTCAAAACACATACCAGAAGATACACGAAAACAATGAGAGGAAGAGTTCGGGATATGTGGCAGAAGGAATAAGTATTGTAACTTAGAAATATTTAAATAAGAACCTAATAATTATTTATGATTATAAAACTATTTAAACAAATAAAAACATCAAAAAGAGGTGGGTTGATGAAAAAAGCCCAGATATCCGGTCAAGTATTAATCTTTGTTCTTGCATTGATAGTAACTGCAGCAATCCTTATTTTCGGCTTCAAAGCAATACAAAACCTGCAAGAACAGCAGCGAAAAATAGAACTCATAGCATT
>CAYGWL010000093.1:0-5246 GCA_964353575.1 uncultured Methanosarcinales archaeon
ACCAGAAGAATATGTGCTTGCTTCTTCAATTGAAAAAGTAAATCAGAAACATACAAAATATGCTGTTTTGGTTGTGCCGAGAAGCAGGGCATTCCGTATTGGATTGAGTATTGAATCAGGATTATTATACCCTTATTATAAAGGAGAAGTGATATTTGGTATAAAAAATATTTCAGAAAATAAAATTAAATTAACTAAAGGTATGGGTTTAATCCAGCTGTGTTTTTTTGAAATTAAATCCGACTTTATTCCTTTGCATCACACTTACCAGAATGGGAGGGTGATTTAATGGCTATGATTGGATACTCCCAGCTAATGAAAGATATATTTGATTTAGATAAATCCTCAGTAGAGCTGCTTTTAGAAAGGCTGGCTAAACAAGGTTTGACTGATTTAAGGTTGAGGGTATTAAAACAACTTGCAAAATCAGGCAGAGAAACAGTAAGCGGGGTACTAAAGCAAATCAGAGAAAACAATACAGGAGGAACATATAAAACAATCCATGAATTTTTCACTCACTTAGAAAAAGAGGATATTTTATGTGTAGAAAAAACAGGAAATAGAAGTTATTGGAAGTTCAGCCAAAAGTCAGTTGATTTGGCGAATTATTTTAATAATTCTTAAAAGTCAGAAAAATCACAAAAATTCTGTTTTCTGGCAAGGCTTATCTAGAAAGGTTAAGAATACCAAGTAATTCCAAGTCAGAAGGTGTTCTTTTTGCACCAGAAATAAAGATAGGCACTCCAACATCTGGAAACGTAGATTTATGTATTTTTTCATCCAAAGATAATATGGCCCATAATCCAGATTCTATTTCACCGAATAAATCTTTTGAGAAAGAAGGATAACCGGCTTCAGGAAGTTCATCTACTGAAGCAATTACAACCATATTCACCATGTCTTCTTCATGTTCAGGGTTAGGAGATACGTAAACTGCTAGGTATGGTGGATGCTCAGACATAATGCCCTCGTATTTGCTCTTTAAATGTTCAAGCCTGACATTGAGATTCTCTTGCAAGAGTTCCGCAGGTAAATTACCCTCTTTTGGTAAATTACCCTCTTTTTCTTCTTTGTACGGATTAAGCTGAAGATCTCTCACAAGATACACTTTTATGCTTTTATATTGTGTCATAATTTATTAAGAGAATGGATGCTACTTTTTAAATCTTTCGATTTAGTGACTACTTTAAAGAAGTTATATGACACTAAGTTTGGCAACAGACGTTATGATGCGCTATTTGAATACTTTAAGAAACATCTCAGCCGATATATTCCCTGCCCTTAATCTTTTCCTCAACAGCAGGAAGCTTTATTGGAGGAGGAAGCACTATCTCCCTGCTCAGCAGGATTGCCTCAATATTGCATCTTGTGAGGATAGTGTTTATAACCAGGTTCACAACTTCCTGGGGAATTTTCTTGTCCTTTTTCCACTCCTTTATAATCTTTGCATGCTCATCCTTTGCACCCATGTAGAAAACATCGCCTTCAATGATTATGCTGCCTATGCCCGGCTCGTATTTTGAGGAGAATTCAAAGCTGAAGCTCAGGCCTGTCTGCTCAGACTGCTTAAGTTCGCCCAGCTTGAGCGGGATTTCCTTGACATTCTTTATGCCAACGTTGTTAGATATCTCTATTTTGCCACGTACATTCTTCTTCTTTTCAGCAAGAATCCTGCTGAAACTAAAACCGACAATACCCATAAGCAGGAGGAAAATCAGAAAGTATATAAAGATTTCTGTAATAGTTCGCAACCATGAGCCGGGTGGTTTTTGTCAAAAAGGAATACGCTGGAAGGTTAGGCAAGGCACTTAAGCACGAGCTTAAAGGCTTTTTCCAGGAAAAAAGTAGGGTAGCAGTAAAGCTTCACATGGGAGAAGCCACAAACAAGAACTATATGTCTCCGGAAATTGCAAAAACTGTTGTTGATGTATTAAAAGGGCTTGGACTAATACCTTTTTTGTTCGATTCAACAACCCTTTACCATGGAAAAAGATATACTGTAAAGGATTATTTGGAAACAGCCAAGGAAAACGGCTTTTCAAAAGAAACAATTGGCTGCGATGTTGTTATTTCCAATGAAGGCGTTGATGCTAAAACAAAGAACATGACAGCAAAGGTGTGCAAGGAACTGGCACATGCTGATGCATTGCTGGTGCTGAGCCATGTCAAAGGACATCCTAGTGCTGGATTTGGAGGGGCAATAAAGAATCTTGGAATGGGAGGAGTGTGCAGGGAAACAAAAGAGAACGTTCACAACTTTTCCAAACCAATTCTTAAAGGGGAGTGCAGTCTTTGCGGAACTTGTGTGAAGGTGTGCGGGGATAAAGCAGTGAAACTTGGAAAGAAGAGCGCTGAATTTGATTATTCAAAATGCCACGGATGCGGAAAATGCATAATATATTGTCCTAATAAAGTCCTGAAGCCAAATAAAGACATGTTTGACACTTTGCTGGCAGAGACAGCAGAAGCAGTTGTCAGGGGAAAAAAAGTTTACTACATCAATGTCCTGTTAAAGATATCAAAGCTTTGCGACTGCTTCAGAGGGGATGCAGGAGGAATTGTGTGCCCTGACATAGGAATCTTACTGAGCAATGATGCAGTTGCCATTGACAAAGCAAGCATTGACCTGATAAACAAAAAAATGAATGAAAAAGATTTTTTCAAAAAGCTCCACAACAAGTCACCCCTGCTGTACATAGCAGCAGCAGAAAAACTGGGCATTGGAAAACAGGAGTATGAGCTGGAGGAGCTGTAAAATGATGCTTGTGGATGTTCACTGCCATCTTGACCATGATGATTTCAAAAAGGACCTGGACAAAGTTATTGATGATGCCAGAAAAAGCGGTGTAAAGGCAATAATAACCGCTGGCATAAACCCAAGGACCAATCGGCTTGCCCTGAAACTTGCAGAAAAATACGACATAGTGAAATGTTCTTTAGGAATATACCCTCAGGATGCCCTAGCTAATGAAGTTAAGACTTTTGAGATTGACCTGAAGGTTGAGCCCTTTAACATAGATGAGGAGATTGAATTTATTAAGAACAAAATCAAAAACAACAAAAACAAGATTATTGGTGTTGGAGAAATAGGGCTTGACTTTAAAACAGGCAACAAAAAAGAGGAGCAGAAGCAGGTTTTTGTAAAACAAATAGAGCTGGCAAAGCAAGTAAAAAAGCCCATGATAATACACTCAAGAAAGGCTGAAAAAGAGGTTATTGACATTCTTGAAGCAAATGGCGCAAAAAGGGTTTTGCTGCACTGCTTCTGCGGGAAAAAGGAGTTGGTAAAAAAGGCTTACGACCTTGGCTATTATTTTTCCATTCCAACAAATGTTGTTTTCAGCGGGCAGTTTCAGGATATTGTGAAGATGATCAACATCAATAAATTATTAACAGAGACAGATGCTCCTTACCTCAGCCCTTACAAGGGAAAAAGGAATGAGCCGAGCTTTGTTACAGAGACTATAAAAAAGATAGCAGAGATAAAGCGTATGGATGCTGAGGAAGTTGCAAATAATATTTTCAAAAATTATCAAGACTTATTTTTAGAATGAAAATACAAAAAACAAAGTATTATTCCTGGAAGATTGGAAAGTTAAGCAAAGGATGCCAGCTTTGTGTTAAAGGAAGGAAGCTTGTTATGTTCGTGACAGGAGTGTGCTCCAGAAATTGCTACTACTGCTCTTTGTCAAACACCAAAAAAAACAAGGATGACATCTGGGCTAATGAAAGAAAGATAAAGAACTACAAGGAAATAATTGAAGAAGCAAGGGCAAACAAAGCAAGTGGTGCAGGAATAACTGGAGGAGACCCTTTGCTGAGGTTTGACAGGACTCTTAAGATTATAAGATTGCTGAAAAAGAATTTTGGAAAGGGATTCCATATCCACTTGTATGCCCCCTTGAATCTTATAACAAAACAAAAGCTGAAAAAGCTAGAGAAAGCAGGACTGGATGAGATAAGGGTTCATCCTGATATTTTTAATAAAAAACTTTGGCATAAGATAAACTGGTTAAAGCAATTCAAATTTGATTGCGGTGTTGAGATACCTGCAATTCCTGAAAGAAGAAAGGAAACCGCTGAATTGATTAATTTCATCAACAACAAAGTTGAATTCATAAACATAAACGAGCTTGAGATTTCTGAGACAAACACAAATAACCTGCTCAAGATGGGCTTTAGATGTAAGCACAGCCTGAGTTATGCCATAAAGAATTCTGAAAAAACTGCTTTGGATTTGCTGAAATATATTAAAGATAAAGGGATTAATGTAAATGCCCACTACTGCACTGCCAAGCTAAAGGACAGGGTTCAGCTTACCAACAGGATTAAGCTGAGAGCAAAGAGCGTTGCCAAAGCATTTGATGAAATAACAGGCGATGGAACCCTGGTGAGAGGAGCAATATACTTGCCTGAACTGAAGCCTGGATTCGGCTATAGGAAGGAATTAGAAAGTTTAAGTAAGAAGAAGAAAGAAAAAATGCTTTCAAAATTATTAAGATTCAAAAAAATAATTGAGAAAAATACTAAGATAAAAAAAATTGAAATAGACAAAAACAAAATAAGGTTAATTACAAGTGGCAAAAACATTAATTTAAATAAAAATAAAATCAAAAAATTAAGATTAATAACTGCAATAGTTGAGGAATACCCAAGCTATGATGCAACAGAGATTGTTGTGGAGTTTAAATAAAAAGTTTAAATAAAATCAAGAAGAAATATACACTACCTTTATCTCAAAGTTCAGGGTTTTCCCAGCAAGAGGATGGTTTAAGTCAATGGTTGCTGATTCTGGTGTCACCTGTGTTATGCTTGCAGGTATCTGCAAGCCATTTGGCATGCGTATGACAAGCATCATCCCTGGCTTGAGCTCTGGCTCGCTGGGCAGCTGGCTCCTTGGCACTTGCTTAATCAGCTGGGGATTGTGGTCGCCATAGGCTTCTGACGGCTGCAGCTTTACTTTCTTCTCTTCTCCAAGCTTCATGCCTATGATTGCACTTTCAAAGCCCTTTATTACCAGTCCAGAGCCAATCTGGAATTCCAATGGCTTGCCATGCCTCTCAGAGCTGTCAAAAACACTTCCATCATCCAAGCTTCCTTTATACTCAATCCTTACTGTGTCTCCGCTCTTAACCTGGTTTCCGGATTTTGCCTTTTTTGGTTTGTCCAAATTCTTTGCTTGTTCCACTACCTTGTCCAGTTTTTTCACTTTATCTCCTTTTTTAGCGGGCATTTTTAAAAACCTC
>CAYGWL010000094.1:0-12173 GCA_964353575.1 uncultured Methanosarcinales archaeon
ATTTTTTAAGCAGGGTTGTTGGAATCTCTGCTTCCAGAATATCTGGCGATTGGTGCAGGCTAAGTATGTGCTTTGCCATCTTCTCATCAGTATCTTTGTCAGGAATATCCTTTATTGGAAAGATTAGGTCAAAACGGTTTATCAAAGTGGGAGGCATATCAATCTGGTTTCCTATGACATCATAAGGGTCAAACCTTCCGAACTTTGGATTAGCTGCTGCCAAAACAGTTGTTCTTGCCAATAATGTTGCCTGGATGTTCGCCTTTGAAATAGAGATTGTATTATGCAGCACCAAACCCTCGCTGATGAATGTCTTTGTTGGTTCAACACTTACATCATATACCCATTTAATGTTTTCATTCTTAATTTTTCTGACGCTCTTAACAACCACAAACCTTAGTTCGCTTTCAAGCAATCTGAGCAAGGAGTCAAGCTCATTATTGATTTTTTTTAATTTTTTAACCGCTTCTTCTTTTACAACACCAAGCAATTTTTTATAATTGTAACTTTTTCTGTTTTTTTCCAAGTAATAAACCATAGAGTTAGAAATTCCCGCGCTTCTCGCTATGCTGCTCACACTCATGCATGCGGCTTTTCTGACTTCTTTAGGAGTTGTGCCGCACAAGATTCTTTCACATGCACTGATCTTGTCCCTGATATTATACAAATAATTTAAGACAACAGCTCTTTGAGAGTTCTGATTCCTCTCAATTATCTTTTTGAAGTATCCTGTATTCAATCTGAACTCTCTTAACAGCGCATCAACCTGCTTAACAACTTCTGTTGGCACAGGATCCCTGTAATTGGCCTTGTTCCCGCTTCTTGAGCACAGAAAGTTTATCTTATCTTTCCTTTTATCATCAGCTTCCACAAAGGTATCATTAAATTTAGCTAAGCTGTCTGTAGAAGAAATAACAACTTTGTAATATGTCTTTTCTTCTCTCTTTTCCTCAGCAATATAGCTCCAGATACCAAACATTAACAACATGTCTTGATAATCTTTTGCCAAGCCATAAGAACTAGTGGAGTAACCGAATCTCTCGCTATCTACAAAGCCATCTCCTTTAAAGGCGGCTTTCAAAAATTGTGTTTGGGCTAAAGAGTCTGCTTGTTTAATCTTATTAGGCACTCTTTTCTCAGGAGCCTTGTTAACTACTTCTGGAAAATTTTTCAAAAAATATTCGTAAAGCGGTATTGACGAACACCGTACCGTGAAGAGATCTTTAGTTGCCTTTTTTCTTTTCTCTTTTGTTTGGATATTTATGTTGGTCCTGCATTTGAAAACATTTTCAAATAGGTGTTTACATTCTTCAATTATTTTTGTGTCAGTGTTGCTCACCCCTATTTCAGCGTACCTGTTCTTTAGGCTTCGGTAGATGTGTCCTTCTGTAACTATATATCCCAGTAAGCGTGCAAGTAAAGGATCTGTTTTTTCTTTTCTGCATTTAAGTGTGCGTGGAGCGAAAGCAAGATCTTTGCTTTTGACCAGTTCTGCAGACACCTCCTCTATTTTGTTATTTCTGTAAACGTAAACTGGATGCTCAGGTGTTACTCTGATTCTTCTGCCGTGGCTGTATTGGATTTCAACAAAATATTCTGGGGCAAGGTGCCTTGATACCCTCGTAACTTTAATAGGAAATGTTTTGTTAAAGTCTGTGCTTAATACCTCTATATTTTTTACAGGAAGCATCTCGCAATCCCTGCCAAGTATAACCTTTTCCCTATTTTTATCTATTAATTCATCAACAAAATAACCCATGTTTTTGACTGAACCATCACTTAACAAGATTTCGGTTTCTGGATGATAGCTTTGTTGCTCCAGCGCCTCGTGCATGGCTCCTCTGTCATCAGAAGCCATCTTGTCCATTTCATCAACGCAGCAAACACCATTGTTTGCCAAAACAAGCGCTCCTGCCTCCAAGCTCCACCCTCCTAAAAATTCATCCTTAACAACTGCTGCGGTTATACCAGCTCCTGTAACACCCTTTCCAGAAACATACCTTCCTTTTGGAGCAACAATGCTTACTCTTTTAAGAAGCTGCGACTTGCCAGAGCCAGGGTCGCCTACAAGCAGTATGTGGATGTCTCCCCTGCTGACAACTCCGTCCTTTCTGCGCTTTCTTACACCACCAAGCAATTCCAGAACAAGGGCTTCCTTTATTCTGTCAAAACCATAGATGGAAGGGGCAAGCGATGCTATTAGCTTTTCATAAATTTTTGGGTCATTTGATAATTCCTGAATCTCCTTTACCTCCTTTTCACTTATTTCTATTGAATAGAAATCCTCTTCAGTAGACACAACATTATTTGCTTCAAGTATTAAGTCAAATCTTGTTGATTTTGTTCCTTTCTTGATTATAGGAACCTCCTTTACCTCTCCAACTATCATTATCTTGCTTCCAGGATTAGTTCTTTTCTCGCTTATTGGGCTAACAAGGTCCTCCTTCAGGAAGACATTAAGCCTTTTCGGCTGCTCACCCCCCTCGAGCTCTTCAGGAAGCTCCTCAAGAACAAGTCCTTGGGCATCAACAAGCTCCTGGCTTAACAATCTGAACTTTCCCTTTCTTCCACAGCCGCACCTTCTGGGCTCCTTGAAAAAGGTTTCTATCTGAAGAACAGAAATTATGTTGCCGCAGCTTGGGCATTCAAATTTTGATGAAACAACCTGCGGCCTTACATCAGACTTCTGCCTTATAATGCCATTTACAACAACCAATTTTCCGAGGTGACTGCTCCTTATGTTCCTTATCATCAAAGTCTGGCTTTCAGGCACATTAAAAAGCCGAATCCTAAAGCGAGGTGTTTCTGTTATCTCCTCTGCTGCAAGCTCTGCTGCCCTCAGAACTTCATCAGGCTCAGAGAGAAGGTTCTCTGCCAAGGCAGGGTCAAAGGAAGCAAGCGCGGAGAAATCAATGTTTAAGAAGTTCTTGCCAACCCTTGCAAGGTTTAGCATCTCAGCTTTATAGCTCTCTTCAAAAAACTCCTTAAAGCGGCTTATCTGTTCTGAAGCTTCCATAATCGCCTTTACCTCATTTTATTGGAAATTAAATTAAAGCTTCTAAACTAACTTTAATTCCCTATACTCAAATCACAAAGTCCTTCCGGCAAGCACTTACTTTTTGATGACTTTCTTTAAATTCTTTATCAACTTGTCCAGGGCCTTGTTCACTTCATCCTCTGACTTTGTTCCTGTGCACACAACCTTCCCATTGCTGAAAAGCAGGAATGTTGCCTTTGTTGAGCCGTCTGCCAGCTTGTAAACCAAGCCAGGAAACTGCTCCGGTTCATACTCTGTATTCTTGAGCTTCATAGCAAGAACATTAAGATTAAGGTCCATGCCAACCCTTCCAGAAGCAACTATGTTCTGAATCTTTATCTCAGGCTTTATGGTGATTTTTATGCCTATCTTCTCAAGATTCTTTATAATCTTCTTTATGCTCTCCTCAACCTTTGCCATTGACCTCGCGCCTGTGCACACAACCTTTCCGCTGCTGAAAATAAGTGCAGAGGTCTTGGGCTCCTTTATGCGCATGACAAGGCCAGGAAACTGCTCTGGATTGTACTCTGTGTTGCTCAAAGTAGCTGCCACTTTCTCCAGAGGTATATCATGCTTAAGCGAGGTAGAGATAACTATGTTAACTACCTTTATTTCTCTCTTAACCATTTTGCACCCCCTATTTTACCAAAATTTTATTTAAATTCTGTTTATAAACCTTTTTAAATGAAGCAGGATTTATAAATACTTCTGTTTATAAACCTATATTTTAATATTTATAAACCCCCACGATTTCCAGTGGAGTTTTGGCTTTACAAGGCGTATAGAGCCCAAAATATGGCTTTTTGAAAATAAAAAAGCAGATTTTTGTGAAAAATCATGCTAAAAACAAGCAAAAACATGAAAGTATATTGTCAACAACAAAAAAGTATTTAAAGTATTGAACTATTGAATGCTAAAAAATGGAAGAAGGCATAAGGGCAGTGATTTATGATAAGAACGGAGAACCCTTTTTCTTGATATTTCACCGTCCAAAGACAGGATGGGAACTGCTAAAAGGAAGGGTTGAGGAAGGAGAGACAAGAGAAGACGCGCTGAAAAGGGAACTGCGTGAAAAGACAAGACTTTCTAAGTATAAGATTGTTAAAAAGCTGGATGTTGTGCAGAAGGTTGCTGAAAGCGAGAGGCTGTTTAACAATGAGGTGTTCCTGATTGAGGCAAGCATGAACATACCAGTAATGCCACCACAGAGAATAAACACCTACCTGTGGACAAAGAAAGACAACGCATTGAACAAGCTCCAGGGAACAGACAAACAGCTACTGGAAGTTGCATTGAAAGACATAATGGGTACCAAGTAAAATTATCTTATTCTTCAATTAACCAAGAACATATTTAAATAGTGACATCCACTTCCAAGATTTATGAAAGCATTAGCACTTTTATCAGGAGGAATAGACAGCCCTGTTGCAATGCATCTTATGATGAAGAGAGGGCTTGATGTGGTTGCAGTGCATTTTGACAGCAACCAATTCAGCGACAAGAAAACCAGTGAAAAAGCCAGCTTGCTGGTGAAAAGGATTTCTGAAATAAACAATAAAAAAATAAAACTTTATTTTGTTGAGCATGGAAGAAACCTTGCTGAAATCAGAAATAAAACAAATTCCAGGTTTACATGCGTTCTCTGCAAGAGAATGATGTTCAAGATAGCTGAAAGGCTTGCTGAGAAGGAGGCATGCCAATTCCTGGTCACAGGAGAAAGCTTAGGACAGGTTGCTTCCCAGACACTGGACAACATGATAGTAATAAGCCAGGCAACAAGCATGGATATACTGAGGCCTCTGCTTGCAATGGACAAGAATGAAACCATAGAAATTGCCAAAGAAATAGGAACTTATGAGATATCAACACTGCCAAGCATTGCCTGCAAAGCCGTTCCAAAATATCCAGCTACAAAAACAAAAATTGATATGGTTAAAAATGAGGAACAAAAAATAAGCATTAACAAATTAATGGAGGAGGCTATTAAAAATGCAAAGCTCCATACTTGTTAGATACTCTGAAATAGGAATCAAAGGCAAGAACAGGCCATTCTTTGAAAAGGCGCTTGTGCGCAACATCAAGGACTGCCTCGGAAAAAACAAACTTGCATACAATAAAGTTAACCGTTACAGGGGAAGAATAATAGTTTTCATTGACCATGCGGAAAAGGCATCACATTTTCTGAAAAATGTCTTCGGCATAGCATCATTAAGCCCAGCTGAAGAAGTGGATGCTGATATTGAAACATTAAAGGCAAAAACAATGGAATTTGCACTTGAGAAAGGCTTAAACAAAAATAACACCTTCAGAATCACAAGCAAACGCATAAACAAGCTATTTCCTTACGAATCAATGAAATTAAATGAGATAATAGGAGCATTTATCCAGGAAAAGACACATGCAAAAGTTAGCCTTGAAAAATCAGACATAAACATAAGGATTGAGGTCATTGATAAAAAAGCGTATGTTTTCTGCCAGAAAATAGAATGCCATGCAGGATTGCCTGTTGGCACTGAAGGAAAGATTGCTTGTTTGATAGAGAACAGGGCAGATGTGCTGGCAGCCATACTAATGATGAGGCATGGCTGCGAGCCAGTTATTGTTAATAATAAAAATATTGA
This sequence comes from uncultured Methanosarcinales archaeon, assembly GCA_964353575.1. Taxonomy (GTDB): domain Archaea; phylum Nanobdellota; class Nanobdellia; order Woesearchaeales; family CAYGWL01; genus CAYGWL01. The sequence continues at coordinate 5,659 of CAYGWL010000094.1, forward strand.
TGTTGACTTAATCAAGAAGTTCTGCTATGGCTTTGAATTAAAAAATGTTAAAAATATAGAAGATGATACGGCTGATGTTGTGGTTGTTGGACAGACGCTTAAAGATTATAAAAAAATAAAAACAGAAAAGCTTGTTCTGAGGCCATTGGTTGCGTATACTGATGGAGAAGTTGAAGATTTATACAAACATTACAATGATTTCTGAAATGAAAGATTATCTCTTTTGCTTAGCCAATCTTTCAGCATACTTAATATAATAATCGTACTTTTCTGGTTCATACTTAAGACCGCTCAATTCAGCCAATCCAAGACCCATGGCTTCAGCCAATTCATCCAAAGAATGATGAGCATCAGCATCAAATACATCAACCTTAACACTTATTTTTGTTCCAGGCATCCACCAGTATCTGCGGGAATAATTTATTCCGAAAAGAACATGCGTTATTTCCCCACCCTGCCAATCTTTTTTGTTTTGCCATTTGCTTGCAAGAGAAGTAACCTCGGGATGTGTCCTCGCAACTACATAAGGGCAAGAAAAGCGGCTCATCTCAGGAGCATAGGCAACAACATTGCCTGCTTCCAGCAAATCCCTTGTATGCGTAACCGCATCTTTTGTTAAACGGCAAAAAGAAGCGTCTCTGTCTATGGGATAAGCACCAGTTCTCCTCATGACCGAGCCAATCAAGGGTTTCTCAAGATTCTCGGCCTTTGATATTCCATAAACTTCTCTTTCAACAAGCAGGCACACAAGGATTATGTCAAGCAGCGAGCTGTGCTTTATTGCAATTAGAACAGGACCTTGCTCAGGTATGTTCTCCAAGCCCTCTGCATGTATGTCAAACCAAGAATTCAGCAAGGGGCTAATTAAATTTTTAAAATCATGATAGAAATCTTTGTCCATTCCAAACTCTGTGCTCATAGCCCATGAACAAAGTGGACAATAATTTAAATATTGTGGAAATGGAAAATACTTGTTTAAGGCTCCTTTCTCAGCATTGTCCTTGGAAAAGGAATTGCGTCCTTGATATTGTCCAGTTTGCAAATCCAGGCAAGAACCCTTTCCACACCCAAACCATATCCTGAATGCGGAACAGAACCATATTTGCGCAAATCAAAATAAAATGAATACTTGCTTGGATCCTCACCCATCTTCTTAAGGGATTTCATGAGCTCATCAACATCCGTGTCCCTCTGGCTTCCTCCAACTGCCTCGCCATAGCCCTCTGGAAGCAAAACATCAAAGCACAAAGCTGTTTCAGGATCCTTTGGGTCTCTCGGTTTGTAAAAAGCCATTATCTCCTTTGGATAATGCGTTACAGCAACCGGTGTGTCAAAGTGCTTCATTAGCTTGTCCTCTTCTATTGTTCTCAAGTCTTTTCCGAATTTGACTTTCATGCCCTCTTTCTCTGCAAGAATCTTCAAAGCATCCCTGTAGGTTATTGTTGGGAATTCCTTCTTTGATATCTTCTCCAATTTCTCAACATCCTGCCCCAAAGATTCCAGATCTTTCTTATGCTGCCTGAGGACTTCCTTTAATATGAAGCTTATCTCGTCCTTAGCAACCTGGACGCACTCATCAAGCTCCATCCAGGCAACCTCCATCTCAGCCATCCAGAACTCTGACAAATGCCTTGAGGTCTTTGATGTTTCTGCCCTGAAGGTTGGAGAGACATCATACACCTTTTCAAGTGCAAAGGTTGCTGCCTCTGCATAGAGCTGCCATGATTGGGAAAGGTAGGTTTTGTCCTTGTAATACTTGACCTCAAATAAAGTAGAGCCTCCTTCGCACTGCATTGGCTGGAGTATTGGAGGGGTGAATTCATAATAACCCCGGTCTCTGAAGAATTTATGGATAGCACCGGTTATGGTTGACCTTATTTTCATAACTTTTGTCAGCTTTCTTGACCTCAGCCAGAGGTGCCTTTTATCCAGCAAAAACTCAGGGCTCTTGTCCCTTGTTATTGGGAATGGCTCTGCCAAGCCAACAAGTTTCATTACCTCAACTTCAATCTCATAGCCAGTAGGAGCCCTTTTATCCTCCTTTATCTCTCCTGACAATTCAAGAGATGATTCTGTTGTTATTTTTTCAGCAGCTTCCCATATTTCCCCAGAAACCCTGTCCTTTTTTATAACGCACTGGATTATGTCAGTAACATCCCTGATAACAATAAAAACCAGGTCCTTCTGCTTTCTTTCTCGATAAACCCAGCCTCTTACATCTACTTCGCCTTTGCCTTTCTTCATGGCTTCCTGGATTGAAATGAATTTTTTTGCTTTTTCCATTTTGATTTACCTCACAAAATTTTGTTATTATATAAAACTTTTTATTAGTTTAATCAAGAATAAATAAAAACAATGAACGGAGCATTGCGCTCTAATCAATTATTAAAGTTATTAGAAAGAGCTAAAGCTAAGTGAAATCCTTCCGATTTTTTAGCTGTTTTCGGTTTCATGCTTAGAGAGTAATCCCCTGTTATTTTTAAATCTTTCTTTGCCACTTACTTTAACTTTATGCCCAACTCATCCAGCTGCTCCTTTGCAACCTTGGATGGAGCATCAAGAACCAGATCTCGAGCGTCTTTGTTCTTTGGGAAAGCTATAACTTCTCTTATGGATTCCTCGCCAAGTATCGCCATAAGCAATCTGTCAATTCCAGGGGCAATGCCTCCGTGTGGAGGAACGCCGTACTTGAATGCCTCAAGGAAGTTTGCGAATTCCTTTTTCTGCTCCTTTGTGAAGCCTATGAGGTCAAATATCTTTTTCTGGACCTCAGGGTCATGTATTCTTATGCTTCCGCCCCCGACTTCAAAGCCATTAAGAACCAGGTCATGCTGGTATGATTTCACTTCTCCAGGCTCCTTTTCCAGCAGGTGTATGTGCTCTTTCTTGGGCGCTGTGAACATGTGATGGGATGGAGCCCAAATCTTTCCTGCTCCGTGGAAGAAGTCCTCTTCTGTTTGTTTTGTGAAAAGAGGGAAATCAAGAACCCAGCAGAAAGCAAGCTCATGCTTGTCATTCTTGTTCTTCCTTATGTCGGGGCGGTCTGTTTTATACTTTTTCATTGCCTCTTCATGGCTTATTCTCGGGAAGGGTATTTGCATTATCTTTTTCCCAGGGAATATCTCCCCCACCATTTTTATAAATAAATCTTCTATAAGATTGAGTATGTCCTCCTGCTCAACAAAGCTCATCTCAAGGTCAAGCTGGTAGAATTCTCCAGGAGCCCTGTGTGCACGAGCTGCCTCATCCCTGAAACAAGGAGCTATCTGGAAGTATCGGTCCATGCCAGCAATCATCAATATCTGCTTGTATTGCTGGGGTGACTGTGGCAAGGCATAGAACTCTCCCTTGTGCACCCTTGAAGGAACCAAATAGTCCCTTGCTCCTTCAGGCGTTGATTTTGTAAGTATTGGTGTCTGTATCTCTAAGAAACCTTTTTTGTCAAGATACTCTCTTATGAATTGTAGTGCCTTGTGCCTCAAAACCATGTTGTTAGCCATTCTTGGAGTTCTCAAATCAAGATACCTGTACTTCAGCCTTATTTCCTCTGTTGATTTAACACTATCATCAAGCTCTAATGGAAGAGGAGCAGCTATGCTCAAGACATTTATTTCATGAGCAGAAAGCTCTATTTCTCCAGTTGCCATGTCCTTTTTTATTTGATTAGGAGGTCTTTCCTTTACTTCGCCTTTAATCTGGAGAACACTTTCTCTTCTTAGCTCTCCGATTTCTTTTGTAAGTGCTGGGTTTACAAAGACCTGGGTGATGCCATACCTGTCCCTTAATAAGATGAAGCTTATCTTTCCCTGTATCCTGTGGGCTTCCACCCAGCCGCACAGTGTTGCCTTTTTTCCGGCGTGCTTTGCAATTAATTCTCCGCATGTATGTGTTCTTAACATTTTCTTTCAACCCAATATTTCAACCTTTTGTTTGCACAGCTTTTTAAATGTTTGCGCATCCTGCACACTTCCAACAGCTTTACCGTAATGTATAGGGACAGCAATACCTGGCTTGATTATGTCAGCTGCGCTTGCGGCTTCTTTTGCATCCATGGTGTATGTTCCTCCTACAGGAAGCAGGGCAACATCAATGTTCTTAAGATTAGCCATTTCAGGAATCTTGTCAGTATCGCCAGCATGATAAATTCTTTTCCCATTAAAACTAATAACATATCCAACATTTTCTTCTGATTTCTGATGGAATTTTTTATTTATGTTGTAAGAGGGAATTGTTTCTATGCCTATTCCTAAAACATTAAGCTTCATTCCAGGCCTCACAATCTTGAAGTCCTTCATAACAACCCTTTCATAATTCAACTTGCTCTGGCATGCAGGCGTTCCAACAACAATTGTGCTGGCTGTTGAAATGCGTTTTACGTCAGCAATGCTGCAGTGGTCATAATGACTGTGAGTAATAAGTATTATGTCCGCCTTTTCATCAGCATTGCACTCATAAGGATCTATGTATAAAACCTTCTCTCCCTTCACTTTAAAGCCGGAGTGCCCCAACCAGTCTATAATTAAACCATTTAGCTTTAGCATTTTAACTACCTTTTTTCTAAAACTTCAAGCAGCTTTTTCCCAAATTCCTCTGCAGCGCCAGGACCATTTGCTGTTACAGTTGTTCCATCCACAACAACGCTCTTGTCAAGAAAGATTGCCCCTCTTTGTTTTAAGGCGTCTAAAAGCTCCTGGCTTTTGTAAACAGTTGCATTTTTTCCATCAAGAACGCCTGCTCTTGCAAGAACCGTTGGACCTGCGCAAATAGCAGCAACCTTTTTAGCATCCACCAATAATTCAAGAACTTCAGGATAATCTGCTAATTTTGGCGCACCACTGCCTCCCACAACAACAACATACTCATAATCCCCTGCTTTGGCATCCTTAACAGCCAAATCAGGCTTTACCTTTGCGCCCATTGCTCCGTATGCAAAATCTGTTGTTATGCTGGCAATCCTTGTTGCATATCCAGCATCATCCAAAATCTTTTTTGGCTTGATAAGTTCTTCATCCCTGAAATCCTTTTGTGCAACTATGAAAAGTATTTTTCCCTTCTTTGGCATGATCTCATCCCCACCAGCAGGCTGCTGATTTGCCTCTTTTTCAATACAACCACCAATCACCGCAAGCATAATCAGCAAGGTCATAAACAAAAACATTGAATTTTTATACATCATTCTATCTGAAAAGGTCCTTGAGATTCTTTTTTATCATTCCTGTTGCGGTTTTTACCACCAGGTATGTTCCGCTAATTACCAATACAGGAGCAAAGCCAATTATGGCAGCAGAAGCGCCAGCAGTTGTTATGAGCGCTGTGTCCTTTTCAGTTAGAAAAGAAATAATCTTCCTCTCCAAGGACACAGGCTTGTCTCCTGAGTCCATCTCAACAACAATCTTCCCATTTTGGAATACTTTTATCCAGTCCAAGCCCTCGCTAACAAGCACTGCTGTTGAACCTTTGATGTGCGTTGTTATTCCAGCTGCAGCAGCATGCTTTGTTCCAAAACCTTGAAGTGTCTTTATATACCTGAGCATGGCGCCATAGGCAACAAGAGCCCCATCATTTCCAATAAGTATTGCTCCATCAAGTTCAGCAAACTTTTCCAAAACAGGCGTCATGCCCTTTTCATTTATGTAATGATTTGATAATACCTGGGGATAAAGCCACCTGTATGTGCGCTTAAACTTGTGTTTAGGAGCAATGACAAAGAGCGTTCCCTTCTTTTTCTTTGCGAGCTCCCTGGCTATTTCCAAAACTTCATAATAAACTTTTTTCTTATCCAGCTTCATTTTCTAACCAAAAGCTCCTCCAGTTTCTTTAAATCCCATTTTACAGAGTCAATCTTTCTCCTGAGCTCAGAGTTCCTGAAATCAATCTTCAAAAGCTCTCCGTAAAGATCCTCAACAAAGTCCTTTGTTTTCTTAGCAGTATCAAAATCCTTTTTTATGGCTGAATTAACTCCAAAACGCACAAGCTCTCCTGTTAAGTCGCAAACTCCCAAGAGATAATGTTCTGAGCCAACACCAAGCTCTTTGCTTGTTGGAAGCCGCCTCTTGTTGAAAAATTCATAAAAGCACATTGCCTCAACATACTCCTGAAATGCCACTTTTGAGCTGCCAAAAAATTCATTGCCGAACTTTTTTAATTCATTAACTCCTTTTTTTATTTTTGCAATATTGTCTTCTGCAGCCTTCATGTCCCCTCTTTGCGAGGAATATATTATGAGCTTGGAAATCCTGACTATCTGCCTTGACGTCTCAATAACCCTCTCGCGCCTCTGGTCAAGCTTCTCCATATCTCCTCTTAACTTTTCAAAATCATTTTTGTTTATCATAATGATGAGGGATAGAACCTTGTTTATAAATCTTTTTGTGGATAGAGTAAACATGTTAATGTCCATCCGATCCCTTGCCTTGGCAAGGGTCATGCTCATCCCTTAAATTAGCTCAACTCCGTCCCAACTTCGTTGGGATTTATTTTCTCCCTCCTTATCTCATCAAGGAGGGAGAAAATAA
>CAYGWL010000095.1:0-3391 GCA_964353575.1 uncultured Methanosarcinales archaeon
ACAGCAAAAACACCGCCAGAACCAGAAACATCATCAGCTTAACAAACCTCTGGAGCTTTGCCGCGCTTCCTGTACCTAACATGAAAAGTGTTGCAAGAAAAATCGCAGTTGAAAGAAAGAAGTATGATTCTCCAAAGACCCCGAAGCAATAGGGCAGAAACAGGGAAAGCGCGCCCAGAAAAACCATGAACTTCCCGAAAAGGACCGCCCTTTTCTCTCCCAGAATCACCGGAAGCGTCCTTGCCTTTGCCTTTTTATCGCCCTTGATATCCTCAACGCTTTTGAGGATTTCCCTGCCATAGTTTGCAAAAAACGGGATTGGGACCAGGTAGATAGCTTTAGAGGCAAATAAATTCCAGAAGCCCCAAAAAACAAAGACCGGCGCGATAAAGACTGAGACTGCAAGGTATGAATCAATGAGATTTCCATAAGGAGTCCTCTTGAAGCGATAGGAATAAAGATAGGCCACGGCAACATTAAATGCTGCGAACAAGAAGAAGTTCTGCGAGACGAAAAAGGCCGCCAAAAGCCCCGCGGCAGCCAAAGCCCCGTAAAGCCAGAAGCATTCAGAGGGCTTGATTTTGCCTGAAGGAAGAGGCCTTTTCGGCTTGTTTACCGCGTCAATAATCCTGTCAAAATAGTCGTTTATGACATTTCCCGAGGCGCAGATTGCAATAACCGCCAATACTGGCAGGACCCACAAATTGCCAAAAGGAATTTCGGTAAACTTCAGCCCCACTATAAGCCCAAGAACTGAAAGAAGGCACACGCTCGGCCTTGCCAGCTCCAGATGCGCTCCCATAAGTATAGCTCTAATCTACTCTAAGAGTTTAAATATTACTGCTTCAAAAGCTTCTTGGCTTCATCGGCAAACTCGCCAAATTCCACGACCGCCAGGGAAGAGCAGGAAACACTAAGCTTTGCGACCTTTCCAAGCTCTGACTTTGAAGGAAGCTCAATATAAGCGATTCCCTTCTCCCTGCAGATGATTGGAATGTGCATTACAAGCTCCTTCGGGTCGACATCCTGGGCGACAATTACGAGCTTTGCAGTGCCCTTTTCAGCGGCTTTTGTGACCTCGTTAATGCCCTTTATGAGCTTTCCATTGCCGCTTCCTGCGACTTTCTCCACAAGCGCGCAAAGTGCTTTTGTGTCAACCTTGCTTTCTCCTGCCATAACCTACTATAGTAAAATATTTAATAGAAATCCTCAAAAAGAAGGCTTTAAGGTTTGAGATAGATGCTGCCAGACGTACCCCTCATTATATCCCCTTTATAATCATGGGGCAACTTCTGGCCAGACCAGCCATTAAAATGATCTATATATTCAGAGTAGGTTTTGAATACCCCTCCATCAATAGTTGGGTCAGCTATATATTCATTTGAATCCAAGATTAGTTTTACAGCAGCGTGCTTAGAACCCGCTTTGTAAGGTAGAATAACTATCTCTGAATATATTCCCTGCTGGCCCAGCATATAATGCTCAATCATAGCAAAATCCCAGCACACCCCAGCATCGTTTAAAACGATGTCACTGGTAGAGAAATTGTTCTGTAAAGCAATTAGCAATGAATCAATCCGGAGTTTTATAAAGCGGTCGTTGAAAAAATCCTCACTAATAAGCGAATTATAGCGGGTGTGTTGATAAATACTCCGGGTCAGTTCCTCAGCAAGGGCGAACTTGCCATCACTGCCATCAACAGCAAAAGCATTTACTCCAGGAACTCCATAAACCTGTTTTTGCCATTCTATGAAACGCGGGTCGTATGGATTCAGGCCACCATAGCTATAGTCACCGACATAAGTAAGACCACAAACTATGCGCAAACTTATGTTCATCAAAGAACCTCGCTAGACTCGCCTTCAATTCATCAATATTTCCAAAGAATCTGTTGTTTGTCAAGTTAAGCCTTACCTGCCTCCAGCATTCTTCAGTAGCATTCAGTTCAGGGCAATAAGGAGGCAGGTAAAATAGTTCCAGTCTGGAACCATGCTCGCTGACAAATCTCTTGACAAGCTTTGACTTATGGATCGCTGCGTTGTCCAATATCAGCAGGATATTGGAATGGTTTCCAAGCAGATGTTCAAGGAATGCTATGAAGCTTTCCGAATTGTGCTTGCCGGTAAACTGATAGCTGAAATTGCCAAAGCCGTCAAATGAGCCAAATACACCCATGCTTCCGCTTGAATAGTTGGTTTTGACAATCGGCCTGGTTCCTTTTTTAGCCCAGACTCTTGACAGCCTGGCGTTTAGGCAGAACCTTGCCTCATCCATCACGATCACTGCTTTATCCAGTAAGTTCTTTTTTTAAAAGCTTCCTTAAAGTCCTGCTTTTTGGCAGGACTCTTCCTGTAGTCCTCCGGCCTTGGCTTAATCAAACCGTATCCAAATTCATGGAATATCCTCTGGGCATGCCTTTCCGTGTACTCCGCTTTGTAATGATCCCTGATGTGCTTTCTTAGCAGTTTTGTTGACCAAAACTGCTGACTGTAGCCAAAGCTTTCCGGAGATTTGGCCAAGTCTTCCTTTATCAAATCAAAGCTGCCCAAGGCAACTTTTGAAGGCCTTCCGGCTTTAGGCTTATCCTTAAGGCCAATAAAGCCTTCTTTGTTGAACCTTCTCACCAGCTTTGCAATTGTTGACCAGTCCCTTCCGAGCATATCCCCTACTTTTCTGGTGGTCTTCCCTTTCTTGACGTTTATCACAGCTAAAACTCTTTCCTTCGTCTTTGCATCTTTCTCTTTCCTGTAAAAATCCAACAAATCCGAAAGAGAAATGTCCTGCCTCAAGAAACATTTCGTATATGTCATAATTATAGTATGTGGAACTATTTATGTCTTAGACTATAGTTATTATATGAAAGCTAACGACAAATTATTGGTAGCTCTCTTGATTGTTGGAGTAGTTGTGGGGGCAATTATTCTCTTAAATCTGACTTCCCAAAAAGTTGTCTGCAACAGGCCTTATATTCTGGTTGGCACCTCTTGTTGTTTAGACCAAAACGATAACTCTATTTGCGATAAAGATGAGTCTGCTAAACAAATAGAAGTGACTTCAGGTTCACAACAGAAAGAGGACGAGCAGAATATAACTGTGGTAAATGAAAAGGCAGTCTGCAACAAACCTTATATTTTGGTCGGAACCTCCTGTTGTCTTGACCAGAATGATAATTCTATCTGCGATAAAGACGAAGCTATTGAACAAGTGAATGCGAGTTCAGATTCACAACAGAAAGAAGAACAAAATACCACCGTGGCAGTCGAGGGGGAAACTAACCATCAAACAGCCCTAATTTCCAAAGTTATAGATGGAGATACCATAGAGATAGAAACTGGAGAAAGGGTTAGATTACTGGGGATAAATACCCCCGAAATAGGGCAACCCTACTGTG
>CAYGWL010000096.1:0-2774 GCA_964353575.1 uncultured Methanosarcinales archaeon
AATAGTTCTATACATTAACCATTAACCATGTCACCAATTTATGTAAGCGATTGCCCATACGACCCGAGATTTTTATGCCATGCTGGTTGTAAAACTGTAGATGATAGGCCATGGTGGTGCAATCACAGGCAAGACCTTTACGAAAATGCGTTAAAGGAATCTGAAAGCGAAAAACAAGAGAGACTTGAGAAAATGAGAAGCGTGGACGAAGCACTTAATAGATTTCTCTCGTCTGTAGGCAAAACAGCTGCAGAAGTTAATGGTCAGAGTAATCCTAATAATACTTCCTGCACTGTTCCTTGCAGTATTGATTCTTTATTAAAAGAATAATAAAAAGCAGTTATTGGCTATGCCTTCTTTTTCTTCACAAAATCCATTATCTTTTGGGCAACCTTCTCTGCTGGCATGCTTGTTGTGTCAATAACAAGGTCGTAATGCTTCTTGTCATAAGAATCAAAATTATAATATTTTTTATACCTGATTTTGTCTGATATTATTCTTTTCTTTATCTCCTTCAATGTTTCTTCAAGGCTTTTGTAAGGCTCGTTCCTTTCCCCAGGATTTTCCTGGATATCCCTGAATATTCTCCTTGCGCCCTCCTTCAGGTCAACATCAAGGAATATTTTTATTGAGTGAGGGATAAAGTGAAAGGATGTTCTTCCCTGGATGACAAAGTTATCCTCTTTTTTGCCAAGTTCTTTCTGGTAATTGTCCACCTCAAGATCTGTGGAGGGATCCTTTTCTCCAAGCTTGTTGAATTGTGCTAATGTTAAGCCCTTTTTGCGAGCCATTTCCCTGCGAATGCCGCCCATGTAGTAATAATTCATGCCAAGCTTTTTAGCCAGTATTTTCGCAACTGTTGTCTTGCCAGAACCAATAGCTCCTGATATTGAGATTATCATTTTATACCTTATGTTCCAGCCGAGCCCTTGCTTCGCAAGGGTCAATTTCTCCTCCCTTAAATCTTTAAAGGGAGGAGAAATTGAGTTCAGCTGTGCTGAACCTCGGCTGGAACCAATTTTGTTCTTAACAGGTTTAATTTAACATTTAATCTTTTAACAAAATCTCAATTATGTTTGCGTAAGCAGGCCTTGTTATTACAACGCCTATTGTTATTCCAATCATTGTGGTTAATGCAAATCCCCTGAGCAAACCGGCTCCTGCAAACAAAAGCGGGAATGTGCTTACCATTACAGTGAGCCATGCTCCTATGATTATGAAAAATGCGTTCTTGAGCTTTTCTTTCCATGTATAAACCTGCCTTGATTCGCCTTTTAATGCCTCATCTGTTATTATTATCTGGTCGCTCACACCAGTTCCCACCATTGCTATTATTCCTGCAACAGCCGAAAGGTCTATGTTCCATCCAATAAGGGCTGCCACTCCCAGAAGCATGAATATCTCAAGCAGGCATGTTAAAAGCACAGGAAATGCTATGAGAATCTTTCTGTAAGATATGAAAAGTGCAACTGCAACAGAAAGCACAGCAAGCATCATTACCAAAATTATGTTGCGCATGAATTCCTGTCCAAGCATGGGCGAGATTGAGTCTGTCTTTATTATGCTAAGCTTTACAGGCAGGGAGCCTGTTGTTAATATGGTCTGCAGGCGCTTCATGCTCTGCAGGGAGTTTGTAAGGGCTTCCTGCTCTGAGATGCCTGAACCAGAACCGCTAATCTGGACATCAGTAACTGGCTTGCCTTTTAGCTCAATACCTATCCTCAAGGAGTCAACAAGCTGGTCATCCAGGTAGAGGTCTAAAGGCTCATTGAGGTATTGTGTGTTTTCAGGAGAAGGAACCATGTCTTTTGTAATCTCTGCCTGCTTTTCAGCTGCCTTCTGGCTAAGGGCTATTGAAAACCTGAAGCCGCAGAACCATGTGCTGTCTGACTGACCGCAGCCGCGCTCGGAATCTATACCTGCGCAGTCAGCGCTCCTGCAGACATAGGTTATGTCATTTCCTCCGCTGAAAACAGTGAGGTTGGCTATCTTTGCTTCAAACTTTCCCTGCTTTGACAAAAGCTCCTTAACCTCTTCCTCATTAACCCCTGCAATCTCAACAAGAACATACTGGTTTCCTGAAAGGTCTGAAGTAGATCTTACAATAATGTCACTCAAGCCGTAAACATTAAGCCTCTCTTTCATATTATCTAATAAATAGTCCATGCTCTGCTTGTCTATTTTCTCCTCTATCTTAAGCAGAACCCTTGTTCCGCCCTGCAAATCCAAGCCAAATCGTATGTTTGTTTTTGGAGCATCAGTAATCCTCAAGCCAATGTCCTCAAACTGCGTCTGGTTAGTGCTCTGGTTAAAACTGCTCTTTGTGGTAAGCTGGTAAATCTTTTTGTTGGTCTTTACCTGCAAGGTCCTGTTTGGCTCAAGCCCTGAAACAAAATCATAGTAATCCTTAACATTTTTTATTGGAACATTGTTCATGGACAATACAAGTTCCCTGCTCATTGGACCGAGCTTTGGGTCAGGATTCTCTATACCTGCAATGCTCGCAGAACTATTCTTCATAACATTCCTTATGGCAACGCCCTTTGCAAATGGATTGGGGTTTATTGCAATTATGGTTAAAACCAGGCAGGCAATTACTATGATAACCCTCAAATTAGTCAATATGCTCTTGAGCTTGCTCATTTTTGGTGCTTTGCCTCCATATACCATCTAAGGATTGCTGCATTGGTTATCCATGTATTGAGTATGTCAAAGAGTGCTCCAATGAAAAGTATAAGCATTATCTGCTTTATGACCTCTGACTGGGAAAAGAA
>CAYGWL010000097.1:0-3296 GCA_964353575.1 uncultured Methanosarcinales archaeon
CCTTCCAGCTGGGGAAGATTGCGCTGCCTGGCAAACCTTCTGTTGCCGTCAAGAATTATTGCAACATGCCTTGGCTCTTTGTTATCCATCACTCAATTCCAACAAGCTGTAATTTATAAATTTTGTGAACGAACCTAATTCATGAGAACAAGGATAAATCCAAAAAAAAATTAAAAAATATTAAGAAAATATAAAAAAAATTTATCTTCTCTTTTTTCTTCCGGCGGCTTTTTTCTTGGCCTTCTTCCTTCTTCTTCCTCCACGTGCCATCTGGGCCATGGAGATGTCGCCTTGCTTGTCAATAAAGTAGAGGTATCCGGACTTCTTCTTGACGCCAACCTTGGCAACTTGCTCTTGCCTTGCTTTGCCGCGTCCTTTGCCGCCTCGAGCCATCTTAGCTCTTGAGACGTTTCCTCTCTTGTCAACAAAATAGAGGTAACCTTTGACCTTCTTTACCCCTACCTTCGCTACTTTCTGAGCCATGTATTATCCCTCCTTTTTCTTTTTAATTGAAAGATCTACTCTTTCGACGATAACCTACATCGAACTAGTATTTAAATCTTGCTATTTTTTTTGCTGTCTGTCGTCGGAAAAATGCATTTTTTTGTATACTAGAATATCTTTGGCGTGTGTTTTAATGCCTTGTTTTGCGTTTGAATTCAGAATCCGCTCTTGCCAGGTAATCCTCTATCCTGCTCGTTATGCTCAATACGTAAAATCTTTCTATTCTCTCCTTAAAAATTTCTGAAAGGGAATCAAACTCAGTTATCCTGTATTCATTTCTAACCTTTTCTATCAAGAATATATCCCTTAGGCGCTTTAACTGTCGCCTGATGTTAGAGGAAGCTATTCCAAGCATTGGAAGCTTGTAAGCCTTTCTTAATGCAATCACTTCTTTCTCTATTTGAGTGCAGGTGAGGGCTTTTCTTCTTCTGCTTGAGTTTAAAAGAACATAAAAAACATCCACCACCACATCTCTTGAATCGCCGGGCTGCAGAAGACCGAGGCTGAGACAAACCTTTCTAACAAGCTCTCGTCCTCTGAGCTGAGAAGGCTTTTCATACTTTCTCAAAGTAACTTCTGCTAATGCAAAATCCTTTGCCACCCTCACCATGCTAAAAGGTTTTAAGAAATAGCAAGTATAAATAGTTTTTGGTTAGCAGGTTGCTGTAAATGATGAAATCATAAGAAAATTTATTTGTTTGCTTTGTAATCCAGCAGTGCAGCAACAATTATCGGGAAAGCAAGCGTGACATCTGAAATAACATCTGTAACCAAGCCCTTTGCAGAAACCTTTTTCCATGATTTTGCCTCTTTCAGTGGAGCACCGCTAACTCCGCCGTGCTCTGGACGGTCCAGAGTTATCTGTATTGCGTAATCAAGCTCCTTGCCAGATGCCTGCATCATCCCTGCAATGAAGTGCTTTGGAACTCCGCCTCCAAGAATCAGGGCTCCGAATGTCTTGTCCTGCCAAACTATTTCCATAATATCCTTTATGTCCAGCTGCGGATTGACCTTTAAGTCATGGTTCTGGGAGTAAACCCAGGCATGGAATGCAGTCATTGAATCAGTGAAGCTCGGGCAGAATATAGGAACATTCATGTCATGGCACGCTTTTATTATGCTGTTCTCGTCCTTTATGTGCTTTCCAAGCTCAAAGAAGAATTCTTTAGGTGACATTGTTTTCTGGGGCATCTTGGGCATTACTTCCACGAGAAAATCTTCCACTTTTGTGTATGCGCTCTTGTCAAGGAAGACATCATACAACCTAACAACATTCTTCTCAGCAAGCTTTACATCGTCAACAAAGCTTGAGCCCTGGACATGATGAACTCCTAATGCCTCAATGATATCGTGAGTTAAAACACTCCCGCCAGTTGCTATGAAGACATCAACAAGTCCTGCTCTTATGAAGCTTACAAATACATTCCTCATTCCGCCAGCAACCAAAGCTCCGGCAGCAGTAAGAACCTTGACGCAGTCCTTGTCATCAATCATCTTCTCATAAATCTCAACTGCTTCACTCAGGCGTTTGCCGTTGTAACCTGCCAGTCCAAATTCCTTTACTAGCTCATTTACAGTCATGCCTGGCTTTACATCCATTCTCCTCGGAAACTTTGAGCCTTTCATAAGTCCAGAGGATTTTGGGATTGTTTATAAATCTTGCTGTCAGGCATCACAAAATTAAAAAAGTTTATATATTCTTTAACATTCCTTAAAAATATGGCACTCTTCGATAAAGAAAAAGAATATAATGAGGCAAGAAGGTATATCTTGACTTGTAGTGCAGGAGATTATGCAGCATCACAGGGAAAAACCCCGAAGGATTATACTTTAATCTACATATCAGAACATGCCGCTAAAACCTACACACCAAAACATACCACAGGAGATAAAAGAAATGCCGAAGAAGATAAATTTATCGGAGAGCTTGAACGAGATATAATGTGCGCATTATATTCAAAAATGAGAAAAGAAAGGTTTTACGCAGTGACAGATTACAGGTATGAATCGAATGCTAGGACTGTGGGAAGCACATCCATGCCAATAGACTACACTATCATTGCTTATGGAACCGGGCTCAAGCCGAAGTAAGCAGGGATTGATGAAAAGGTTTATTATACCTAAAAAGATTTAAATAAGCCCGCTGATTCTTGAGATTGTTATGAGAATAGCCAAAGTTCCATTTTCAAAGGGCTCTCTTGGGAAGTCAGAGGGCTCTGAGCTTGCTCCTGATGAGATAGTGGAGCAGACGAATGAGATTTTCTTGAGTGAGGACGGCAGAAGCTTTGAGTTTAAAACAGACAAGATTCCTGTTAATAATTCAAACATAACTGAAACCAATAAGAACATCTTTGACTATGTCATGCAGCAGGATGAGCCTTTAATCATTCTGGGAGGCGACCATTCAATAACCTATTCTGCCTTTATGGCTTTTTCAAAGAAGTTCAAGGACGCAGGAATTGTTATATTTGACGCTCATCCTGACTGCGAGAACTACTTCAAGCCTCCAAGCCACGAGGATTTTGTCAATGTACTTGTTAAGGACAATGTTGTCAATAAAAATAATATTATAATAATAGGCATCAGGAACTGGGACAAGAACGAGTTTGAGTTTCTGAAAAACAACAAAATCAAGCATTTCACAATGAAAGAGATTTTTGAAGAGGGTGTTAGAGATGTTTGTGATGCTGTAATGTCTGTTGCCAAAGATTTCGGAGCATTATATATCTCTGTTGACATAGATGCTCTTGATCCTGCTTTTGCTCCAGGAACCGGCTACATAGAGCCAGGAG
>CAYGWL010000098.1:0-5420 GCA_964353575.1 uncultured Methanosarcinales archaeon
GCAATAATGGAGGCAATGTCCTTAATCATCATTATCTGAGCTCCTCTTCTGATCTTTTTGTAAATATCAATAAAGCTTGGAACAAAGATGTAAAATTTGCTGTTGGTGTTAGTAATAACCTCTCCATTGGTCTTTTTCAAATCATCTTTTTTAACAAAGCCATATTTGGTGTGATAATCTTTGCTTATGTCACTAACAAAGAATATTTTCCCTTCTTTAGCCATCAAAACCCTTCTTGTCTCCATAAATTGCCAAGAATAAGGACTACAATAAAAAGATTTCTAAAATATCCACATTATAATACAATAATGCTTATAAATCGACTTTGATTATTCCTAAAAAACAATGAAAAAGCAGCGCATGTGGGGAGATGAAGAATTCTACGAGGACTTTGACCTCGATGACTTCTTTGAGGATATGGATGATGGTAAAGTAGACAGCAAGAACAAAAGGCTGCTTGTTGCTGGTTAAATTTTGACAAGTTAAATATTCTTAATATTGCTTTTCCCGCCGTTTTTCTTCAAGCTTGCTTACTTGCTCGCAAAAAACAAGTGTGTTTATATGTTCTTCCTTCAGTTTCTCTTCAAGCTTGCTTACTTCCTCGCAGAAAACAAGTGTGCCTATATTTTGAGGAGCAACTTTAATATCTCTCTCTACGCAGGATGAAGATTTATCAATGTGCCTTTCTAAATCATTAACATAACTCTCATAACATTCTAAGGGTTCTCTAAGGTATCCAAAAGAAGCCCCAGGTATTGATGCTAAGAATCTGGTAGGTTTTTTCAATTCCACAGTCATTGGAAGAAAGCGCAACAATCCAAGCCAGTTCAGGTTTGTTGAAGTCGTAGCTGTATATGCTTCGCCGTGGTTCATTATTACTCTGACAAAATAATCCTTTCCCATACAAACCACCCCGCACTTTTTAAAAAATAATAAGCGAGGGCTGGGACTCGAACCCAGGAATAAACGGGTTGCAGCCGTTCCCCTTAGCCGCTTGGGTATGAGGACCTTATTGAATAACAATAAGATTACCCTCGCACAAGGACGTGCCCTCGCTTAAGCAAAAAGAAGTTTTGTGGGTTATATAAATTTTGTTGTTTTGCTTAGTGATGCTCTTTTGAATCATGCAATGTCCTAAATCTTGGTTTTGACGCTTTGGTTCACTACCGTGAACTTTTCTTCTCCTCCCTTAACTCTGTATGGGGAGAGAAGAAAACCCGAAGGGCAAAGCGTCAAATGGACTCTTAGGATAGTGCTTTTGAATCAGAAAAGTTTAAAAAAGACATCACATTACCATAACTGGGGTAAAAATGTGCAAAAGAATGCTTTCAAATCTGGTTGAAGGAAGGATAAAAACCCAGGAAAGGAGCATGAATCCTTCAGAGCTGGAGCACATGCTTGAAGATCTCAAGGACTCAAAAGTAATGATGGATGTTGAATACTGGGTTTTTGGAGAGCAGCCTGTTAGTTTTATAGATTACTCTCCTGAAGTCTTAAAGGAATTATTCATAAATGCAATTTTAAATCCAAGCCAGGGATATGATACAAGTATCTGGCATGAGGCGTATACAGGCAGAGCAAATGAAAGGCACTACATTGAACTTGTTAAGAGCAGAGAAGAAGGCAAAAGAGTAGTGATGTCTTCAAGGGCAAAGATTGAATATACTCTGCCAAAGAATTCTCAAAATATAAAAATGGGCCTGGAGGGACTATCAAGCTGACGGCCTGCTTTGTCGTCAACTATTTGAACCCTCGACCAACAGCTTAGAAGGCTGCTGCGCTATTTGTCCAATCTTAAGAGACTCCGGCGTCAGCTAGGAGTCTCTTAATTTTTTTGATGAAGCTTTTTTGCGTCAGCAAAAAAGATTCCCAGGCTGCGCTACAGGCCCAAATACAGAGAAATATCTTGAAACGATTTATAAATCTTTTTCTTTAAGGCAGCCAAGTCTTTGGATCTTTTAATTTATTTGGCAGATAATCGGAAATAACAAAATTGAGTCCGTGCTTTGCTAATGCTTGTTGCTCTGACCTTACCTTCATATCCACTAATTGCTTAAGGGCATTTTGCCACTCTTTGTGGTGCCTGACAAATGGGTCGTTCTTTATTCCGTCCTTTACCCTTTTTATGTCAATCTCCTTTAATGGATGGGTTGGCAGCTTGTAGTCTACAATGTCCTGGGCAGTTATGCCGAAGAATTTTGCATTGGGCACACAGAAATACTTGTTTATGTGGGCTGCATTGCCTGAGCCAACCTTGAGTGTTCTATAGATATTGAGCCATCCGTATGGGTCTCCGTCTGTAAATGCATAAACAGGAATCTTCTTTTCCTCGCTAAGCCTTCTTATAAATCTCCTGCATGCCCTTGTTGGAACGCCTCCCATTGAAACAAGGATGCAGTTTGCCTTTTTCCAGTAATTGTGCTTAACCAGCCTCTGGAACATACCTGCTGTTTCTATTGCAAGCACGAATTTTGCATTTGTATCAAAACCAAGGTGCTCTATAGAGATTGGGATTGAGTAAGCTCCTGTTCCCATCTTTGTGCAGTCAATCTTTATCTCTTTTTTCGTGTCAGGGTCCTTGTCTATAACAATTAGCTTTCCTGCAACCTCACCTCCCTTTTCTTCAGGGATAAATCCTATCTGCTCCCTGTTGACCATGAGCATCGCCTCTATGTCATCCATGACATTGTCTGATTCCGGTTGCTCACTGAATCTTGCCTCATCCCAGTTCTTTGAGACATAGTAAACTTCTCTCTTTGTTGCTATGTCATCCTCTTCAATGAGCTGTTTGCTCAGAGCCATCATCTTGAGCGTCTGGGCAAAGGTCTTGACTGTTCCTGCTGTCAATGTTCTGGTCTTGAATTTTCCCTTGAGCTCAAAGAATCCATCACTCTGGTCATAGGTTATGTTAATCAATGAACGCAAAGGCATCTTAAGCTTTGGCTGCTTTTTCTTGAGTATGTTGAGGTAAACATCATTAGCTATATCCTTTATCTGGTTGTCAGGCTTCAATTTCATCACCCTCTATCTTTGTCCTTGTTCTCTCAAGAATTTCTCTTAATAGAACCTCTGTCTTCTTTTCATCAGACTCGCTTAGTTTTATTATTTCTCTCAAAGCAGAGCTTATGTGCGGGATGTATGTCTCAATGTAGCTCCTCTTCTTGAGCTCTTCTCCAACAAGATGCTTCTTTTTTACATAATGAGATAGCTTCCTTCCGCATTCCTGCAGGACAAGCCTTATCTCACGCATTATCTCAGGATAATGGGCTATGGCTTCCTTTGCCTCTGAGGTGAAGGGAACCCACACAGATGACATATGGATTAGTATAGCTGCTGGTCCTGTTGGCGCGGAGTATGGGCTTTGCTGCAAGCCATAAGTTCTCCAGCTTGTTTTTGCAACTGACTCTGTCATTGCACATGCTCCCTGCTGGTAAAGCAAAGGAACCCTGTTGGCAAACCTCAGTATGTTAACAAGTCCTTCAGGGTTTATCTCCCCTCCATAAGCTATGCCTGCTTCCATAACAAAGGGATTTCCCCGGTAAACCGCTGCAGGCCTTGTAACAGCACAATAAAACTCTGCATTGATTTCTTTCTTCAAGCCCTTTAGTATTAATTCCTCTCCCAATGGAGAGATGCAGTCAACTGGAGGAGCTATAATCTTGGTCTTTTTAATGCCCTCAACGAGCTTTTCTGTCTGCTGCCTTGACATTTCCTTTGGCTTTGTTTTTGGCAGAAGGGCAGAGTTCTCGCATATCTCCTTAGCAGTCCTTGGGCCAACCCTTGAGAATTCTTTTGTCAAAAAGCCTTGAAGAGTATTTGCATTTGTTTCTTTCAGCATCTTCATCATCAAGCCAATCTCAACACCGTATGGGTGAGGCTTTATATTCCTTGGCAGGGGTGGAAGCTCATCAGAAACTCTTGAATAGATTGTGTGCTCGCTCTTGGGATTTGTGAAGATTATGGTGGTATGAGGGTTTATTATGGCTGTTTGCTTTATGTATTCATCAACTGACTGCGTTCCTTTCATGTAAGATGCCTCTAAGTCCATCTCTACCTTGGTGCCGTGGTCTTTTTTCCATTCAACCACGGACTCCTTAACTATCTCCGGGCTGTTCTTCTGGGTATTTATGTGTAGCTCGTAGTAATGGGCTGGGTCCTTTGGAGAAATCCTTGAAGTTATCTTAACAGGCTTCCCTGTTGTTAGCTGGGAATAAAGCACAGCTGCGCTTATCCCCATTCCCTGCTGGCCTCTTGACTGCGACAGCTTGTGGAACTTGCTTCCATACAAAAGCTTTGCAAAAATCTTGGGTATCTGCTGCTTGACTATCCCAGGACCATTGTCCTCAACAACCACCCTGAACCTTTCATTCTCCAATGCAGTTGTTTCAACTATCAATTCTGGAAGAATTCTTGCTTCCTCACATGCGTCCAAGCTGTTGTCAACAGCTTCTTTGACTGCTGTGAGCAATGCCTTTCTCTTGTTGTCAAATCCTAGCAGGTGCCTGTTCTTCTCAAAGAACTCTGCAACAGAAATATCCCTCAAGCTCCTTGCCATGACTTGGGCTTTCACCTCATTCTCCTGGTCATCAGGCATTCTTTTCTCTTTACTTTGCTCATTGTCAGACATTTTTAAACCTCATCTCCCTGCGCTTCTTTTCAAGCCAGGAATAAACTGTTGAGTGCGTTGAGCCCTGAAGCAGCATCTCTGTTGCGTGCCTTGCCACTGGAACATATTCCAAGGGGCCAATTATGCTTATGGTCTTACCGAAAATTATGAGCGAGCAGTGCGTCAGTGACTCTATGTTCTTTCTCGACTTTCCTTCAGAACCAATGACTCTGCCCTTAAGCCTTGTAAGAGAATTTTTTGTTTTTATGTAATTATTGAGGTTGATTTGGTCAAAAACATAGTCCGGCTTCAGCAGGAGCTTGGCAATCTTTGGATTAAATCCGCGGCCAATAGCCCTCACAACCTCCTTTGCAGTATAAAGGTTTAACCCATCCTCGCCCTCTAAAAAAACATCACCGTCATGTGAATCAACTGTCACCTTGACATTTGTTGCTTCCTCTATCTCCTTCTTTATGTCTCCTCCCTTCCCTATCAAAACAGCTATGCGCTGCTTTGGAATCTTGAGCTCGTATATATAGGTCATTATGTGTGGTGAAAGGGGCTTGCTTTTAAAGTTTACTTCCTTTTCTCAAAGCCAATGAACCACCTGCCCTTCTTGCGGTCATAGCTGAAAACAACAAAGTATGCCTTGTCAGCTTCAAGAGTCAGCAAAATGGGCATGGGTATGGTTGTTTCAAAACTAGAACCCCTTTTGTAAAGTTTCCTCTTTAAGTCTCTCATCTTAGCCACTTGTATACTTATTTATATACTTATTTATTAACTTACTTATTTACTTACTTATTGATATATTATT
>CAYGWL010000099.1:0-2849 GCA_964353575.1 uncultured Methanosarcinales archaeon
AAATGATTGATGAGAGAGGAGGGAGGATTAGACGCTATATTGCTGCTGAAGTCACTGTTTTCGGGGAAGATGTTTTCTGTGCAGTTTACAAACCAAAATCCAATTCTGTTTGATTTCTGACAGCAAAATTTGAGATTTTTATTAACATAATTCATGATTATTCTAAAGTAGTTAAAAACAACAAGTTTTAAATAATGCAGGATATTACCCCCTCATCAAGCTTTTTGGGGTAAATAAAATGTATAAAAAAACAGAACCTGTAAAAGTTGAACCAGACTTGGTTTCTACGATTCAAAAACAACTTGTGGATATTGTGGCTGATGAAAATGCTGAACTGGCAAAGGCAAAGGCACTGGCAGTTGCTGTTGCTGACAGGTATGCAGGCTGTGGCCAAATAGTTGCGAACAATCCTACGGCAGTAAAAATATTTCTGGAATATTCACAGCCTCCTGAATACAAGGTTCTCCTAAAATATCCTCATCCCCATGGCCGTGGAGACCAGAAATATTTCTACATGGTTAATCCATCCACTCTTGAGGGCAGGTTTGTTGAAGAGACAGACAGTATATACCTATAGAATCAGGCACAAATTACACCTTCTTTTCTTTTTTTAATAATAAACTTTATATTGTTCCTAGTAATAACAGTGTAGGATGAGGCTTTCACACATAAAAAACAAGATACCTGCACAGCTTTACGATACACTTTCTAAAGAATTGGATGAACTTAGGCCATGCCAGGAGAAGTCAATAAAGGCGGGTTTGCTGGACGGAGAGAATCTTCTTGTGTGCAGCCCAACTGCATCAGGCAAGACCTTGGTTGCAGAGCTGGCGGCACTTAAAATAATTCTGGAGCAAAAGAGAAAAGCAGTTTACATAGTGCCTCTGAAGGCATTGGCTAATGATAAGTTCAAGAACTTCAAAAAAAGATACGAACATCTCATAAGAATAGCCATGTCAATAGGAGACCTTGACTCATCAGACCCATACCTCATTGACTATGACCTCATAATCTGCACTGCTGAGAAGCTTGACAGTCTCATAAGGCACAAATCTCCCTGGCTTAGCTTGGTAAAGCTTGTTGTTGTTGATGAAACACACCTAATCAATGATACTGAAAGAGGGCCAACACTTGAGATACTCATAACCCTGCTAAGGGAAATACTGAAAGACGTCCAGATAATTGCCCTGTCAGCAACTATTGGTAACACTAATGAACTGGCAGAATGGCTTGATGCACAACTTGTTGAGGACTCATGGAGACCTGTCAAGCTCTACAAGGGTGTGTATTTACAGGGAGAGATTGAGTTTGAAAAGGAAAAAGAGAAATAGAAACTAAAACCCTACAAACCAAGGCTATCAACAATTATCTTAGGGCTGAATTCTTTTAAATCTTCATATCTCTGTCCTGTTCCCAGGAACATTATTGGCTTTTTTGTGACATAGCTTACTGATATGGCTGCCCCGCCTTTCTCATCAACATCTGCTTTTGCAAGGATTATTCCGTCTATGCCAACTGCTTCGTTAAATTTTTGTGCTTGTTCTATGCAGTCATTGCCTGTTATTGCCTCGCCAACAAATATCACAAGGTCTGGCTTGGCTACCCTTATTATCTTCTTTACTTCATCCATGAGGTTTACGTTGCTGTGCAGCCTTCCTGCTGTGTCAATGAGTGCAGCGTCTATTTCATGTGCCTGGGCGTATTTTATTGCGTCAAAGGCAACTGCTGCAGGGTCTGCACCATATCCATGCTTAACCAGTTTGACATTCAGGTTTTTTGCGTGCTCCTCAAGCTGCTCCTGAGATGCTGCCCTGAATGTGTCAGAAGCAGCTAAGACGCATCTCATTTTATTGTTTATCAATAGCTTTGCTATCTTTGCTATTGTTGTGGTTTTTCCAGAGCCGTTTATACCCACAAAGACTATGACGCAGGGCCTTTTCTCTTTCACCTTCTTTAACAAGTCCACACCCTTGACACTGAAGAGTTCCTCAATGCTCTTTCTGAGGCTTTTCCTGACTGCCTCGCTCACCTTTGACCTTTCAAGCGGAACGCCAACTATGCTCTTCTTCAGGTCACGCTTTATCTTTTCTATAACCTCAACAGCAACATTATTCTCCAAAAGAACAAGTTCCAGGTCCTTGAAGAGTTCCTCAAATTTCTCATCAGAAATTGTTGTCCTGATAATCTTTTCCTTCAGTATCTCTATTATCCTCCTCCTGGGTTTTTCTTCCTCTAACTTCTCTACTTCCTTTGCCTTTTTTACTTCAGGCTCTTCCTTTTTTATTTCCTTTTCCTTTATCCCTTCTATTATTTCTCTAACTTCCCTGATTTCTTTTCTCTTTTCTTTTATTTCCTCTTTTTCTTCCTTAATTTCTCTTTTCTTTTCTTTTATCTCTTCTTTAACTTCTTTTTTTCCTTTTTTTATTTCTTTCTCTTCCTTTTTCTTTTCCTCTACCCTTTCCTTTTGCTCTGCTCTTTCCTTCCTCTCCCTTACCTTTTGCTCTTCCTCTTCTTCAACCGCTTCTATCTTTCTAATATCCTCTACTGCCTTAACTTCTTTTACTTCCTCCTCAACACGCTTGGAGAACTTAGAGACTACACTTTTCAGTTTTTCTTTTATGAAATCAAACATTTTTCATTAGAGCTTCCAGCTCTTCTTCAAGCTCTTGGGCTTTTGTTCCGAGCTCTTCCAGTTCATTAAGAAATTCCTGCCTCTTGGATTTCAGCTCGGTCATCCTTGAGTCAAGCATCTGCTTTGCTTCTTCAACGCTTTTCCTCACAGTCACGTTTGCTCCCACATTTATAAGAAGCTCGTCATTGCCTTTTAGTTCTGCATTTACAAATATTCC
>CAYGWL010000100.1:0-3919 GCA_964353575.1 uncultured Methanosarcinales archaeon
TGCTTCCTGCAACTGGCTGATTTTCTTATCATGTTCATCACGCCCTGACATAGATTTCAGTCTATCCTTTACCTTATGCACAAAGCCAGGTTTAGGGTCAAGCTTGCCTTCAAGATCAGTTCTCTGCTTTTCTATGCTTTGCAAAAGGAGCTTGTAGCTCTCCAATGTCCTTCCTGACCGCTCTAAAACTTGTTTGTATGCCTTAGCCAAATCAGAAGAATATCCCTCTGGGTCGCGGCTATACAGCATTTCATCAAACACCACGCCAAAACTGCCAACAATTATGTCTATGAGTCTTTCCTCACTGCCTTTGATGAATCCAACGTGAACTTCTGCCATAAGCTGAGGAAACAGCGTAAGGTATTTAAGTTTTTTGCTTCTTTTAAGTGATGAATATACTTTTTTTGCAGAAGACTTAAACAACCGGAAATATTCTGCTTTTAAAACCGAAAAGCTTATATATCCTATGTATATACTGTATATACATAACTATGTGTACTGACAGAAAAGGCGCAAAATGGCAAACACACTATTATTAGAAAAGGAAGTTAAGCTTATTGGCAACTCTGCCCATGTTTACCTGCCCAAGGAATGGGCTGGTTTGGTTGTGGAGATAAAGCCGAAAACACCTTCTTTGGAGAGCATTAAAAGGGGGGTCATAAGCCTTGTAATGGAGCAGCATGGTGATTTATTAAAAAACATCAGTGGCATATATTTGCACGGCAGCATAGCCAGGGGCGAACAAACTCCTGCTTCGGACATAGACATCCTAATTGTCACAGACACAGAGATTAAAGCTGAGAAAAGCACAGGTAAGTATGATATAAGCTATGCAACACTTGGGCAAATAAAGAAAACCCTGGAAAACAATGCCGTAATGATCCTGCCAATGCTCAGGGAAGCAGAGCCACTCCTCAATGGAGCCCTGATAAAAGATTTGGCAAAGAGCAAGGTCAATTACAAGAACACAAAATGGTTTCTGCAGACAACGCAAAGCTCCCTTAAAATAATTGAGGGCTTAATCAAGCAGGAGAGAAAGGATTCCATACCAAACATAGTTTATCCTTTAGTTATGAGACTTAGGGGAATTTATCTGGTAAAATGCTTAACTAGAGAAAAGTCTTATTCCAACAAAGAATTTAGAGCTTATCTGCACAAGTCTTCCAAACTGGACAAAGCTGAAATCAAGGATATTTACGAGGTTTACAGGGCTGTAAGGGATGAAAAAGAAGTGCCAAAAAACAATATTGACTACCAGCAACTTAAGAAACTCCTGGCTGTGGCATGGGAAGAGCTGTCAGAGGCAGAGAAATGGCTAAGAAGAAAAGGGTGAAGAAAGGCATTGAGAGCCTTGAAGAGCAGATAGAGCAGCACGGGAGGAAGCTGGCAGAAGCAAGTGAGAGGGGAGATGTTGGTTCTGAAAGATATCTTCGCAGGGAGATGGAAAGATTCAGCAAAGAGAAGGACAAACGCATGTTAAGGTCTTTGCCAAGGAAAGAAAGGATTAAATTAAAGAAAAAAAGATGATGTTTTTGCGGAAACATTTAAATATTAATACGCATAACCTGTGTTAAGAGGTGGTAGTTCTAAATATTTGGAGGTAGAAATCATGGCTGAATCAATAGATTTGCTGGTGTTTTCAAAGGAGTTTGACAGCTACGACTCTGCATGGGAAAATGAGCTGTATAGAGTCCTGACAGACGAATTGGGATTGAGTTTCAAAGAGTCTCCTGCAGAAGCTGGTTTTGTCTATGAATCTGAAGATACTAAGCTGCGGATGCTTCACACAAGTGGAAGGATTATGGCAGAGGACGGAAACTTCCTCAGGGAGATATCAGAAGGCAGGGCTTTTGAGGGAAAGTATGCTTTTGTTTTTACAGGAAAGTATGAAAACTACCAAGGAATGTTAGAGCCGCTGTGCGACTTCTTCCAAGATAGAGAATATACGCGCCTGTGGTAAACTGAAAGAATTTTTTTTTGCGGAAGGTTTAATTTTTATAGTACAGTTCTTCTTATGCTGTTGTTAAAATAAGTGATTAACTCACCAGTTCTGGTGTCAAACTCAGTTATCCTCATCTTTCTGCCGCCAAGCAGGACATAATCTGAACCCCTTTCCACCCCTTCTTCAGCCAGGATTTTTTTTATATCTTTTCTTATTCTCCACAAACCTATACTGCCATCTATTGACCACTCTTCATTACCTCCAGCTGCTTTTACCACAACTCTTTCTCCATGCTCTGTCCTGACAGTATCGATTAATGTATGCATTCTGTTTTTAAAAAACTTTGATGGAGGCATGCTTGCAGCGTGGTATACTCCTGAGGATTTAATCTTTCCATCTCCGTCTGTTGTAAATGCACCAAAAACTATGCAGGGACTTGTAACAGAAACAGTTCCCAAAGCAAGTTCAGAATGCTCAGTTATAAAATAATTAACTCTGTCATACCCCACTAAAAGATCGTATGGCTGGTCATACAACACTCTTGGAGGATTATGCTCACTTTTTGCAACATACATTGATTCATTTGGTGGATCGTTTACGTTGAAGAATGCGAGTGCATCATTATCAACAAAAATAATTCCGGATTCCAAAACAATACTCTTTCCTTCTGGAAGATGCTCTGACATTGAAGGTATTTGTGAGTCTAGATCTGCCAGCATGGCTAATATTTTTGGTTCTATTAACACTGATACTAATTTTAATCTTAATCTTGACCTTAGCCACCAATCCCACATATTCAATCCACCCTGCCGGAAGGTAATGAAGACGGTTTTATAAAGCTTATTGCCTCCCAATCATGGCTCAACTCAGGTTCCTCACAAGCTGCCGCGGTTCAGTTTTGTCAGGAACCAGAGGTTCCTGAGCATGCTCTGAAATCGCTTCGCGATTTCAGACACACTGAACTTATTTTCTCTCCCCCTTAATGATATGGGGGAGAGAAAATAACCCTTGACTATGTCAAGGGCGCGGCAGCCAGAGCTGAGGTTGGTTTGCGTAAGATTTAACCAAATCCTTATTTTAAATAGAGTTACAACTATCAAAGAATCCTTCTAAAGTGTTTCAAGAACTAGTCACTAGTTCTACAACTTTTCAACGTCTTCTGCTTTTAGTCCTTTATCGCCTTTAACAGCCTTGAAAGACACTCTGTCGCCTTCTGCAATGGATTGACCTGCCTTCAATCCAGTTGAATGCACAAAGTAGTCCTCGCCGTCGTCTCCGGTGATAAAACCGAATTTCTTCATTGAATTGAAGAATTTAACAGTTCCTTCTACCATTTTACGAGTAACCTCCTATTAATAAAAGAGGTTACGAGGGGGTGTTTTTAAATGTTTCGAAAAGATTGCGTAAGATTTAAACAACCGTAAATATTCCGCTTTTTAAACCGAAAGCTTACTCACTTCGTTCGTAGCTTTCGCTTTTATGCTAAGAAATCACCTTGTGATTTCTGGCACACTAAAAACTCCTGAAAGAGTTTTGGTGTCCAAGAAATGCAAAGCATTTCTTAGGATGTCAGAAAACGCTTTGCGCTTTCTCAACACTGCGTAAAACCGAAAGATTTATAAATTAGTTCCCTTTATGGGTACTATTATGAGGAGCAAGGAAGTAAGCATTGTTGAATTGTTTTTTGAAAATCCTACTAAGGAATGGCATTTTGAAGAGATAGTCTATGAAGCTAAGCTTGCCAGAAGTAAAGCTAACAATTGGTTAAAAAAGCTTATTAAAGAGGGACTAATCAAAAGGATAAAGAAAAAAGGCAAAATGCCTTATTATATAAGTAATTACAGCTCTTCAGAATATAAAATCAGGAAAAAACTATTCGGTTTGAATAAATTATACAAAAGCGGGCTTTTAAACCACTTGGATTCTTTGCAGAAAGCCAAAGCCGTAATTCTTTTCGGAAGTTTTTCGCGCTCAGAC
>CAYGWL010000101.1:0-3156 GCA_964353575.1 uncultured Methanosarcinales archaeon
TGCTAACAACTCAGCATCTCCTTTAGAATCCATAATGTTTTTAAAGCTGTCAGACTTTAAGAATGATTTAATTTGACGAATATCTTTCGCTGTATATAAATCAACTAATGCAGCTTTAAACGCTCTATCTTGATTAGCATCAAAGTTTGTACCTTCGCAATACACAACCAAATGCTTATTGTTCGTGTTTATGATATCGCTGATACGATTCGTAAAATTCTTTGAAATAATGGAAATATTAGTTGCTAAGTCTCCTGGCATTTGTCCAATATTAATCCAAGCAGCCGAGGTATAGTTGTATACATAACAAACAGCTCTTTCACCAGCTCCTGTACCATTCTCATAACCTTTAACTGATACATTTATCCAATTTATAGTCGCTATAGTTTGATTTATAGTGAAGTTGAAACGCCAAAAGGGCTCATCATTAAGCGTATCACTTAAAACACGAGCATACTTAACATCATTAAGACTTAAGTTAGTATATTGGGCGGCTGTTGCTTGTGTTCCGCTCCAAGGAGCACTAAAGCTAACAGCAGGACTTGCCCAAAATGCTTTGTTATTCGTGATATCTACAAAGGTATAGTAAGACGCTGCAGTAACATCGCTTGCTATCTGCCATTGTCTTTGCTCTTGCCAGCTTCCTATTGTTAGCGGTCCTGTTAGGTAGAATTGTGGGCTTGTGTCTGGCGCATCAAATTCATAGCTGAGCTTGGTTGTTGTTCCTGGTGTTAGTTCTTTGTTCCAGATGAGTGTCTTTTCATTGTTGTTTGTTGTTATTGTTAGTTCTTGCTGCGGTGTTATGTCAAAACTTGCTGGAACAATCTCTGTTATTGGTCCGCTGTAATATGTGTTGGCATTGATGGTTATTTGTGTTGTGTATTTTGCTGCTGGATAGATTCTTGTTGGTGCTTCCCTGCTTACATCAAAGTCAACGCTTTCTGAAACAATGAAGTTGTCTGTGATTGTTTTTACACCTTCGCTTGTTATTGCTGTTAGTGTCATTAGGTATGTTCCTGCTGTGCTTACTGCGTAGGTTGTGTAGTAGTCAGGCAGGTTTGTTATCCCGTAAACACTGCATTCTGGGCTTATTTTTATGTCATTATTTGCGGTTGTTAGTGTTGTTTCTTGCCCTTTTGGCGAGGTTATTGTTAGTATTAATTCAGCATCGCAAACCATGCGTCCTTGGTTGTCCAGCACAGCCATTGCTATGAAGGCATCCTGGTTTTCCAAGTATGTTGCTTTGTTGGTGTTTATTGCTAAAACTCCCCAAGCAAATTCTTGTTCCTGGGTGTATGTTACGCCATGTTTTGTGAGCTGTGTTTTTATTGTGTACAATCCTGCCTTGAACTCTCTCGGCTTTGGCAGTGTTATCTTGAACTTGCCTTGCCTTTCTTTTTCTATCTCCGGCTGTATCGTTGTCAGTGTGCCGCTGCTGTCATAAACCTGCGCTGTTATTTCTTCCTCAGCGCTAATCCATCTTCCTTTCTGCTTTGGCTCTTCAAGCTTCTTGATGCCAATTCCTTTCTTGACTAGTTCCTGTTCTTTTATGAACTCAAGCTCTAAAGTTACTGGCTCTTTTGCCTTGAAGGTTGCCTTTGTTGTATGTAGTTCAGGTGTTATTTCTATAGGTGTTGTTATGTTTGTGATGTTGGTTATTTCTGGCAGTGTTATGTTTGTTATTTCTGGTATTGTTACATTAATTACTTCTGGTAAAGTTACATTTGTGATGTTTGTTATTTCTGGTATTGTTATGTTTATTATTTCTGGAAGTGTTATGTTTGTGATGTTTGTTATTGGTGCTGTTATGTTTTCTATGGGCATTGTTATGTTTATTATTTCTGTTATGTTCTCTACTGGTAGTGTTATGTTAATCTCTCTTATTTCTGTTATGTTTTCTGCTACTAAGAGTCCTGTTATTGTTGGGCTCATGAACTTTACGCCTGCTATGAGTGTTAATACTATTATTGTTGCTATGAGGTATTGCAGTGATGTCTGCTGTGTTTGCTGTATTGTTCTTTGTCTTTGCCTTTCCTGGTTTATGCATTGCTGTCTCTTCTCTATTTCTTGTTTGTAGTTTTTTATGTGTTGGTCATAGCTGTTTAGCCATTGTTCTGGGCTCTTGTTGTCCAAGTAGTAATTTAAGTCAGCTGTGTATGTTTGGTGGTCAATTAGCCCTTTTTCGTATTCCAGGTTTATTCTGTAGACTCCGACTCGTATTTTCTGTTTGTATCTCTGGCATAGTCTTATGTAGTTTCTTAGCTGTTCAATCTCTTGAGTCTCTTTTCTCCATCCTCCTTGTTTTTTATCTTTCATTTCCTGTTTTTCTTTTTCGTGTCTCTTTTTGCTTTCACGCGAGTGTGAACTGTGTGGGTGGTCTTTGGACTCCTGGCTAGGAGTTTGGCAATCTCAGAATTTCTCAGACCGAGTGATAGGAGGTATTCTACAACAACTTCCATTATGCTTAATGAGCGGTCTTGAACAACTTTGATTGGGATGTAGAAGACAGGTGGTTTTTCATCAACTATGAATGGCTTGTCACCAAGCTTTTTGCAGGCATTTTGGTAAACAGAGAATATGTTTCTTCGGTCACGGTTGGTTAACCTGGCAATGTCTGCATACCTGAGCTTATGTATCTCTCTTAGGTAGACTATTATGCTTTCAAGAAAGCTTAGGCGTCTGTTTTGGAATATGGCTGTGGATAGAGAAAACTCTGCTTTTTTGGTGATTTTATGAGCATCCAAGCTAATAATGTCCTACAATATATGTCATGTTTTAAAAAGATTTGTATATTTTAGAATATACTTCTATAGATTAAGTTTTATATGGTTATAAGGTCTTTACGTGATGTAGAATGTGACATTTGTCCATTTTGCTGTTCCGGAGGGTATTGTTGATGGTATGTATATTTTCACGTCTGCTTCTACTTTGTTGTTGGTTCCTGAAGCTAGGCTTGAGCATATTGTGGCAGTGTTGGTTGTGTTTAATCTGTTAAATGTTGCTGTGTTTCCAGAGCATCCGTTATTTGCTGCGCTTTCAGTTCCGTTTATGAATGCGTCAGCGCCAGTTCCTATCCAGTTTTCTTGGTTTTGTGAGGCGTTGGCTGTTATTATTCCTGATGAGCTTCCGTCATTTGTTATTATGAATTCTTGTGCA
>CAYGWL010000102.1:0-1822 GCA_964353575.1 uncultured Methanosarcinales archaeon
CCCGTGTTGTAATTATACCAACTGGTTTTTGCTCTTCAGTTACAATCAAGTCTGATAATTTATATTCATACATCTGCTCAACTGCTTTCCTCAATTTTGCATTTGGAGATATTGTAATTGCAATACTGCTTGCTGCATCCCCTATATTTGTATCCAAAAGAAAGAGTTTATCAGGTGTCCAGCCTCTTGAACCCTTTGTTTCTGCTGATGCTTTTTCCTGCCCTCTCATTTTTTCTTTAGGGTTTAGAATTTCCTTTTCAATAATATCTGTAAAGGACAGCACAGATATGACATTGCCGTTTTTGTCAACAACAGGTACCCTACCAATGTTTTTTTCTCTCATTATAGACAAGGCATCGCCTAATCTTTCATCGTGTTTAAAGCAAACAGGGTTTGGAGTCATAATTTCTCCAACTTTAAGTCTGGCTAGCTCTGGAAATTCTTTTATTCTAAATATAAAATCTCTTGCGCGGACAAAACCGAGTATTTTTTTGCCTTTCTTAACTGGAATTGCACAAGGATAAGAACTATACATCATCTCCGCCAAGGTTATCACATCTGTTTCTGGAGAAGCTACCGGGGGATATTTTACAAAAAGTTTTACTTTAGCTGTTGTAGGGTCTAATTTTGCCCTGAATAATAGATGATGTCCGCCTGCTCTGCGGGCGATTATACCCAAATATTCCTGCCCATCAAAAACAGCTGCAGCGCGCTCATCATTGAGCTTCATCAGACCAATTGCATGAGCTAAACTATCTTCTGGTCCAACTTTTATAAAGTCCTTAGACATTACATCAGCGGCTGTAAGCATGCTGTCTTTTAGCTTATGGATAAATATAAAGATATCTGCTAATTTTGTTGAAAATCTGTTGATTTAGTGCCTTTTCAAGTGGGGCACTAAATTAACCAAGCAGTTTTGTCTCCAAATTAATGTGGGACAAAACTGAGATTTTCAACAGAAAAACATCTGCCAAAAAACTTAAAAAGAAATGCTTTTTAGATTAATCTTACTGCTTCGGCAGGAGTTCGTTGAACGATACTAAATTCTGTCGTTCGCTAGGAAAATGGAAGTAAAAAAAGATAAACTTGCAGCTGCCATCAAAGCTGCAAAAGCAACTGAAAAGAAAAGAAAATTTAATCAGACAATAGACTTAATTATAAATTTAAAGGAGATTGATGTCGCAAAGGACGAAGCTAAAATTGAGGAATATATCAAGCTGCCTCATGGAAGAGGCAAGCCGGCAAGAGTGTGTGCATTTGTCGGGGCTGAACTAAAAGACCAGGCAGATAAAATATGCGATGTTGTTGTACTTTCAGATGATTTTCCAAAATGGACTTCTCCAAGAAACTGCAAAAAATTAGCAAGGCAGTGCAATTTTTTCATTGCGCAGGCAAATATAATGCCTGACGTTGCCAAGACTTTCGGCCGTTTCCTTGGGCCAGTAGGCAAAATGCCTAATCCGAAGGCGGGGCAAATTGTGCCTCCAAAAATAAATCTTACTCCTCTTGTTGAGGGCCTTAAAAAAACAATTAAAGTTGCAATTAAAAAATCTCCTGTAATACTTTGTGCAGTCGGCTCGGAGAATATGGAAGATGCTGCGCTGACTGAAAATGCACTTGCAGTCCTGGAAAGAATTAAGGCAGTCCTGCCAAAGGGAATTCATAACATCAATGCCGTTCTGATTAAAACAACTATGGGCGCACCTGTGAAGGTATCTGAAGATGAAAAAGAGAAGTGAGAAAAGAGCTGTAGCCGAGTGGAAGAAAAAGGAAGTAGAGGAAATTAAGAAACTCGCGCAAAAATTCTCTACGCTAGCTGTAG
>CAYGWL010000103.1:0-2484 GCA_964353575.1 uncultured Methanosarcinales archaeon
AGCAAAGATGATATTGAAGCGCTAAACAGGGCAAAGCATGCCAGGGATATTCTGAAGAATGCAAGCATTGCTGATTTTAAATGCTTGAAGGGATTTGATTATGTTATTGGAACAACATCAAAGCTTGGGACGGACTACAACATTCCAAGAGCACCAGTAACTCCTGAGCAGCTCGGAAAAAAAATCGTGGACATAAAAAACAGGAAAGTGGCAATACTGCTTGGCAGAGAGAGTTACGGACTAACAAACAAGGAAATACTCATGTGCGATTTCACTGTAACAATTCCTGCAAACAAGAAATACGCTGCGCTTAACATAAGCCATGCACTGGCAATAATTCTTTATGAAATCTTTAAGAACGCAAAAAGTGAGAAGATGACTGACTTTGAGATGGCTTCAAGGAAGGAGAAGGAAGTGATACTCAAGTCAATTGACAAAATCCTCAATAAAATGGAATTTGCAACACCGCAGAAAAAGCAAACCCAGAAAAAGGTCTGGAAAAGAATAATTGGAAAGGCAATGCTCACAAAGAGGGAGGCATTTGCCTTACTCGGATTTCTTAAGAAGCTTGTTTAGCTTGTCCAGGTATTCCTTTACCTTTGCATCGCCTTTCGGCTTTGCCCTGTCAAGGGCATAATAGGTCTTCTCTGCCTCAGAGCCCCAGCTGTAATCGCCTTTAACCTTCTCAACCTTCTCAATCTTGAACTCCTTCAACTCAACACCCTTCTTTAGGTGGTAGTAGATAAGTCTCATGCTAACCTTAGGGAATAGTTCTGTATAAATCCTGTAAATCTCATAACCATAGCCCTTGCCTAAGAAGAAAAGGATTTCCCCAATATTTTCCCTGACAATGCTTCTGACAGGCCTGCCTCTTTTCATAAAACTTATTTAAAAACTAAGTAGTATTAATCTTTTTCCATATTGAAACTATGTAGAGATCCTGTGTGTTGCCACGGTTCAACTGCGTTGAACTTATTTTCTCTCCCCCATATCATTAAGGGGGAGAGAAAATAACCTTTGACATTAGTCAAAGGCGTGGCAACAATGGAACTAAAGATTTCTAAATAGTCCATATCGAAAACAAAAACAGCCTGAAATGTTTTAAAGCAACAGGTTAAACAAATATCCTAACAAGAGTATTTGAGGCACAGTAACTATTGGTAGCCAAATAGCTGTTTTCTTGCCTATGTTGTTCCATATAAGCCCAATCTCTGTGTAATCTGTTGCAACACCCGCCATCAAGAATGTAAAAGAATTGCCGAATGCCTTTGTCTGGTTAAAGATTTCAAATGCCAAGACAGAGCTGCCTTCAGAACAAACCTCCATTATTGTTGCAAATGCTAATGTTACTATAAGCCCAAGAAATGTTGGTCCAAGGTATTGCATGAAGATATGGCTTGGCACAAAGGACCTTGCCAATGCTGCCAGTATCATGCCTATTAGTATCCACCACATAATCATCTTTGCTAAAGCAAAAGAGCCATTGAGAACTCCGTAAACATCTTTGATTGAGAATTCGTAGTTTCTCATTCTTTTTTTAATATCCTTTCCAATTGAAAACTTCTCATCTACCTTTACTGTGTTTTTGTTCTTCTCTATCTTGTTCATCTTGTCAAGCAATTGGAAAATCAGCCCGGTTATTATTGCAATAACTATGGCAGATAACACCAAAATAAATGCCTTGAGGCCGAAAAAACCGAAAAGCAATATAGTAATTGGCAGATTTGCCCAGGGCGAAGCAAGCAAAAACGCTACAACAGCAGGTATAGACGCACCTTTCTTATGAAGCTGTATTGCAATAGCCAGGATACCATGGCTGCATGCGCTCATCAAAAAACCAAATCCAACAGCATAAAGGATTGTTCTTTTCTTATCCCTTGCTAAAAACTTTGATATATACTCTCTTGGTATGAAATAATCAATAATCCCGCCTATGAGCAAGCCCAGCAGAACCGCCCACCAGATAAGCTTTATGTATTCAACCAAAGCAGAATAAAAACCATTGAGCTGGGGAATAAGATAACTTATTACCAGCAATAATACTGTTATTAAACTGAATATGTATAATTTTTCTTTATACCAAGGCACTCCCTGCACATCGCAATGCCCGCACTGCTTTATGTTTTTAGTTTCTTTTACCTTGCCCTTCTTCTTAATTCCTTTCTCGTATTTTTCTATGCAGTGCCGGCTACAAAAATAATGCCCCTGCGCCTTTATGCTCCCCTTCATTCCGCAGATTGGGTCAATCCTGTTTGCCATAACAACCTCCCTTCTTTAATGATATTTAAATCTATGCAGCACATGATCCTCCGCAAGCACCATTACAACCGGAACACGCGCTACATCCTGTTTTTGTTGCTGTACTCCCCTCATTTGCTGTATTCCCCTGATTTCTTATTATTGTTTTCCCTTCAGAGAAATCATTCACTTCAGAGCCAGTGCTCACTATTGTGGCTGGGTAGGTTCTGAAAACATCTAATGAAA
>CAYGWL010000104.1:0-2888 GCA_964353575.1 uncultured Methanosarcinales archaeon
AAGTTAAGAAAATTGTAATATACACAAATGGTACCATTGTTCCTGTTGCAGATAAAATAGGATGTTTGAAGGACAAGAAGGTGCTTCTAATTATTACAAATTATGGTGATCATTCAAGGAATATAAACAACTTGGTTAAAGTCTTGGAACAGAATGGAATATCATTTTATGTACAGATTGCCGGAGGATGGACTGATTGCGCAAAGATTATAAAGCATAATCGAAATATGGAGCAACAAAAGGATATATTCAGGAAATGTTGTGCTAAGAATACAATTACATTATCAGAAGGAAAGTTGTATAGGTGTCCATTTTCTGCAAACGCTGCAAGACTTAAAGCAATTCCAGATTATGTTGGTGATTATGTGCATATTGTTGACAAGCAAAATTCAGTAAATATTGTAAAGATGAAACATAAGATTCAAAGATTTCTTTTAAAAAAAGAATTTCTTGAAGTTTGCGATTACTGTAACGGAAGATCATTTGGCGATCCTGAGATTCAACCAGCTGTTCAACTTACCAAACCGCTGGAGTATGAGAAGCAACAATGATGTGTTAAGGAGGTAATATCATGGTTAATCAACAAGTAAAATTAAATAAAAATGAGTCAGACAAGAGGAACTCGCTAAAGAACGAAAAGCCTCATGTTTATGAAAAAATCATGAGGTTCGATGATAAAGTAAAGAATGGAGAAAGCATAGCCATAATCCAGTTTCAGTATAATTTTAACTGCAACTTCAAATGCGAGCATTGCTCAGTAAAGAGGTTTCAAGGCAAGAACGAAGCAAGATCATTCACCATAGCAGATGTGAAAGAGCTGTCAAGACAGGCTGATGAGATGGGATTTGCGCATTTTGTAATAACTGGCGGAGAGCCGCTCATCTTTCCTGATTTTGATGAGCTTGTGAAAGCCATAGACCCTCAAAAGTTCTACATAACATCTGACACTAATGGATGGCTGCTGGATGAGGCAAGAGCAAAGCATCTTAAAGAAATAGGTATTGACAAGATTCAGTTAAGCTTGGATAGTTTGTCAGCTGAAGAGCACGATGCCTTCAGGCATGCCAAAGGCTCTCATGCAAGGGCTTTGAGGGCTATAGATGCTGCTCAAGAAGCAGGTTTGAGTGTAATAGTTCAGACAGTAGTCACAAAACAAAGAGTAAGATCAGAAGAATTCCTTGAATTTGTGAAATTCCTTAACAAAAAAGGCGTGGGAGTGTTTGTGACTTATGCTAAGCCTGTTGGTGCATGGGAAGGAAATTATAGCTGTTTAGTGGATAAGTCCGATATGGACTATATGAGAGAGCTCGGGAGGAAATATAATGTATTCACGCACCTTACACCTTCGTATGGTCTTGACTTAGGATGTATTGCTGTTAAAAGAATGATATCTATAACCCAGTACGGCGATGTGATGCCCTGTCCTTACATCCATGTTTCACTAGGTAATGTTTTCAATGAGCCTTTAAAAGATATTGTTGAAAGAGGGCTTAGGATTAAGTTCTTTGGAAAACACTCTGATACATGCATTATTGCTGAGGACAGGAAGTTCATTAAAAAGTACGTTGCTGGCAGAATATACGGTAAGCCTCTGCCCGTATCCTATAATGAGGTATTTAAAAAAGAAGACTTCATTAAAGATGGTGAAAAGCCTGATTTTTACAGGCCTTGCCCTTAGGGCTTGGGCTTAATGCTTAAGCTTTTTTAGAGATAAAGGTTTTTTTTAGCATCATATCTTTAACCCTAGCTTTTTCAGGCAGCTTTCTAGCTCTTTTGATGATTTTGCCATGTAGAAATTATTTTTGGGCTTAGTAGCGTCATTATGCTGGGCGCGGATGGCTTCAGAAGGGTCAATGTAAGGAGTGAAATGTATGCCTAGCCAGCCAAACTGCTCGATTCCTGTTCTAAGATAGCTTTCCTTGTCATCTATGAAGATAACCTTGTTGTATCCTTTAATATGCTGATAGATTTCTGGCTGCGGCTTTATTGAGCCGACCTTGAAAGAATAAACAGCAGGCATTGAATCATCATAGAGGTCAAAAACATCAGGCCATTGGTTGCCTATAATCTCAAATGCAAACTCCCCCATATTAGACAAAATCCCTACTGAATAGCCCGCGTTAAATATCCTGGCTTTCAAATCCACGACTTTCCTTACTTCACCTAGCCAGTTAAGCTTGATCATCTCCTTTACTTGCTCTTTTGATACGGGCTTATGCGGTGATGGCGATACAAGGCCTGCAACTTTTGCTAGGTTTTCCTCAACAGATAGTTTTCCTGTGAACGAGTCAATTTCAATGTTGCTTGCATTATACACCTGAACGAATTCTTCTCGTGAACATCCTCTTATTTCTGCTGCCTTGTCAAAAAAGCTCTTATAATCAAGCTTTACAAGAACTGCGCCAACATCAAATAGAACAAGAGTTTTTCTTTTATCTTCCATCCCTTTAATACCTCTCATCCCGCATATTTTTTTCTTTTATAAGTCACTCCATCTTGCAGGGTCAAAATCTGGCTTGTGTTCATATATTCTTCCATTATGAATGTAGTGAACCAGGATAGCAGCAGCACACTGCGGGAGTATTGCTCCTCTGTTTGCCGGTGTTGTCTTTGAAATATTGTCAGGATCTGCTTTTGACTTATCAAACAGCTTGGCTTTAATTACGTTGCATGCAGAGCGGCAATCATCAGGGTATGCAAGCAGTTTTCTATGCTCCTTATAGTCCACGGCGGTGCTCCAGTGCTCAAGAACCTGCTTAAATGTTTTTTTTATTCTAACTCTAGTAACATAGTGAGGATTAGATTCAATCATTCCGCCTGATAACTTACCTATTAGCTCTGCAGAGATTACATCATTCTCAGTTAAGCCCACTTCTTCATACAGTTCA
>CAYGWL010000105.1:0-2095 GCA_964353575.1 uncultured Methanosarcinales archaeon
GGCAGAGACAGCCTTATGGACACTGCATTAAGAACGCCCAAGTCAGGATACCTCTA
Source organism: uncultured Methanosarcinales archaeon (assembly GCA_964353575.1). Lineage (GTDB taxonomy): Archaea > Nanobdellota > Nanobdellia > Woesearchaeales > CAYGWL01 > CAYGWL01. The sequence goes on from CAYGWL010000105.1 coordinate 57, forward strand.
CAGGAGACTGGCTAATGCACTGCAAGACCTGAAAGTTGAATATGATAATACAGTAAGGGACGCTTCAAAGAGAATAATACAGTTCAGCTACGGAGAAGATGGAATTGATGTTTCAAAATCAGAAGGAGGCACAGTAAATGTGCAAAGGATAATAGACACCTTTGGATGATAAAAATGGAAAAAATGGAAAAAATGGAATCAGGCATACCTTCAAAGATCCTTGATGAAGTTAATGAGAAACTGCCCAAATCAGCCTCCAGCAAAAAGAGAGAGGACATTATCAACATGGTTAGTGAGGAATACAAGCACATGAAGGTTGAGCCAGGCGAGTGCGTTGGCCTGGTTGCAGCAGAATCAATAGGCGAGCCAGGAACCCAAATGACACTAAACACATTCCACTTTGCAGGCGTTGCAGAGATGAACATAACCATGGGACTGCCAAGAATCATAGAAATACTTGACGGAAGAAAGAACATTGTCACGCCAATGATGGAAATCTACCTAAAAAGCCCTTACAGCCTTGGAAAGGACATAAAGAAGATTGCGCTCTCAATAAAGGAAACAAAGCTAATGGACATGGTGAAAGAGATATCCATAAACATACCAAAGTCAAGGATAGAGATGGTGCTGGATGAGGAAAAGATAAGCGCCTTGGAAGTGAAAAACAGCACTGTAATAAAGGCAGTCAAGGCATTCAAGAGCGTGTCAGTAGAGATAAAGGGGAATCTGCTCATGATAAAGAAAAGAGGCAAGGACCAGAACTTCAACGAGATATACCGCCTAAAGGAAAAGATGAAAGAGGCTTACATAACAGGAGTAAAGGACATCTCCCAGGTCCTGCCTGTGAAAAAGGAAAAGGAATTCATAATAATAGCTGCAGGCACAAACCTTAAAAAGATCATGCAATTGCCCTTTGTTGACGCAACAAGGACATCATCAAATGACATCTTTGAAATCTATGAGGTTTTAGGTGTAGAAGCAGCAAGGCAGGCCATAATAAACGAGGTGTCCAAGGTAATGGAGAACCAAGGACTTAATATTGACATAAGGCACCTCATGCTGGTCGCAGATACAATGTGCATGTCAGGCGATGTGAAAGGCATCACACGTTACGGAATACTCAAGGGAAAATCAAGCGTGCTGGCAAGGGCAAGCTTTGAAACACCCATAAAACACATAATAAATGCGAGCATGACAGGAGAGGTTGACGAGCTAGACAGCGTTGTTGAAAACGTCATGCTCAACCAGCCAGTTCCTGTAGGCACAGGGCTTCCTGGACTAAGGATAAAGATAAAGGAGTAAATAAAAGAATATAAAAAATAAAAGAGCATATAAAAAATGTCACAAGAAGAGATAAAGAAATTCATGAAAGAAAAAAGGCTGGTTATAGGAACCAACCTCACAATGGACAAGCTTAGAAAAGGAGCCTTGGACAAGATATTTGTCTCAAGCAACTGCAATGAAAACACGTTTGAAACACTGAAAGCATACACCAAGGTATCAGGGGTAAAGCTTGAGACGCTCAAGGCGAACAGCAGTGAGTTAGGAACACTGTGCAAGAAACAGTTCAGCATAGCTGTTCTAGGAGTGCTGAAAGCAAATGATGCGAATAAAGTTTGATGTAAACACCATAAAACACATGTCTTTGTTTGAGAGCTTCACACGTGCCAAACCAAAGGACTGCTTTTTTGACTCAAACGGCCAGCTTGTATATGTAATAGAGCCGGGAAACATGGCCAGAGCCATTGGAAGGAACGGCGCCAATATTAAAAAGTTCGAAAGCGTGCTCAAGAGAAAGGTTAAAATAGTGGAGTTCAACCCCGATGTAATAAGGTTCGTGTCAAGCCTCATAGCGCCTGCAAAGGCAAGGGATATAAGGATTGAGAACAGGATTATAACAATAAAGCCTGCAGACATGGAAACAAGGGGCTTGCTCATAGGAAAAAGCGCAAAGAATTTAAAGAACTTTGAAAAGATAACCAAAAAATACTTTGACATAGAAGAAATAAAGGTTATTTGAGATAAAGAATAATTAAAAT
>CAYGWL010000106.1:0-9101 GCA_964353575.1 uncultured Methanosarcinales archaeon
AAAGCTTCTTTGTCCCGTACTCAACATTTGAGAGCTTGTTGGACAGGGTGATTATGTCGCTCTTTAGCTGCTTGTCCAATATTTTGCTGTTCTTTACCTCATTGTTGAACTCCTCGTATGTGAAGCTGTATCTTACTCTGAAATAATGCCTGAAGAATTGCTTGAAGAGGCTGAAGAAATCGCTTTGGCTGCCCATGCCTGAGGTTTCAAACTTCTTCTTGAGAGCAGCAATATCCCCATTTATATCAAACTTAATTGGCTTCTCCTCCGCCTTCTTTTTTGGCTTCCTCTTTTTTCTGAAAAACCGCATACCTCGAGCTTAAGTTTTTTTGTATATAAAGTTATCGGTTAATCAAGAGCTCTCTTGAAAATTCAGGATAGATACACGTTTTACAGAATAAAAAAACAATAAAATATATAAACCAGCAAAATTTTAAGGGTGTTAATGGACAAGGGTTTTGAAAAGAAGGTGATAGAGCATGAGCGCTACATAAAGGAGGTTAAGAAGGAGATTTCTAAGGTTGTTGTCGGACAGGAGCATATTATTAACGGCTTGCTCATAGCAATATTTGCTAATGGCTCTGTTCTGCTTGAGGGTGTTCCGGGAATAGCAAAAACCCTCATGGTGAGGACTCTTTCCCAGATTATGGGCTGCAAGTTCTCGCGTATACAGTTCACTCCTGACTTATTGCCAACAGACATAATAGGAATAACCACTTATGAAAAGGAGCGTGGCTTCTATGTTTTGAAAGGGCCAATCTTTGCCAACTTCATACTTGCAGATGAGATAAACAGGGCTCCTCCAAAGGTTCAGAGCGCCCTGCTTGAGGTTATGCAGGAGAAGCAGGTCACCATAGGAAGAGAAACATTTCCTGTTGTGCCGCCTTTCTTTGTACTGGCAACCCAGAACCCCATAGAATCAGCAGGAACATATTCCCTTCCGGAAGCCCAGATAGACAGGTTCCTCTTCAAGCTTCTCATCAACTATCCTAACATAGACGATGAGCAGAAGATACTCTTGCAGAACATAACCATAAAAAAGTTTGAGAGCTTTGAGCTGAAACAGCTTAGCTCTGCATCAAAGATAATAGAGATACAGGAGGATACCAAGAAGATATATCTTGACCCCAAGATAGAGAAATACATAGTAAAGGTTGTTGACGCAACCAGGAATCCTGGGAAGTATAATGTGAAGCTAGGTCATTACATACAATGGGGATGCTCTCCAAGGGCGTCAATAGGGCTTTTCATAGGCGCAAAGTCAAATGCGCTGATTCATGGCAAGGCATTTGTGACTCCTTACAATGTAAAGGAGGTTGCTTATGATGTTCTAAGGCACAGAATCCTCCTGAATTATGAAGGTCAGTCAGAGGGCATAACCTCTGACCAGATTGTTTCAGAGATTCTCTCAAAAATACCTGTACCTTAATTGTATTAGTGGAAAATGGAAAAGCTAAAGCTGAATCTGACTCCTTTGATGAAGGAACTGGAGGTTTATACCAGGAAAGGCTTTTTCTCTGGTTTTGCAGGAGAATACCTAAGCGCTTTCAAAGGCAGGGGCTTGGAGTTTACAGGTTTCAAGGAATACAGTCAGAGCGATGACGCAACCTCTATTGACTGGAAAGTGTCCTTAAGGGCACAGAAACTGCTGGTGAGAGAGCTTATTGAAGAGAGAAATCTCCATGTTTTGTTCCTTTTTGATGTCAGCTCCAGTATGAGTTTTGCGTCTGTTGAAAAGCTCAAGAATGAGTATTCTGCAGAGCTCATAGCCATCTTGAGTTTCGCAATCCTCGGTGCCGGTGATTCTGTTGGTTTGATCATGTTCACTGACAAAATTGTAAAATACATCCAGCCAAATCTTGGGAATCGCCAGTATTACCTTATCATGAAAGCTTTAAGCGACCCCAAGCTTTATGACGGAAAGGTTGACATCATGAAGGCAATCAATTTTGTGAGCGGGGTTGCCAAGACCAGGTCAATAGTCATCCTGATTTCAGACTTCATAGGTCTCAAGGGTGACTGGAAAAGGTCTTTGTCAATGATAGGCACAAGGTGTGAAATCATAGGAGTAATGGTAAGGGACCCAGGCGATGATTTCATGCCTGATGTTGGCCAGGTGGTTGTCTCAGACCCTTTTTCAGAGAAGGAGGTTGTTGTTAACACATCAAGAATAAGAAAGGAGTACAACACCTTTGCCAAAAGGCAGGTGGAGGAAACTGAGGAAATCTTTAGGAAGATTGGGGCTGATTTTGTTCATCTTACAACAGACAAATCTTTTGTAAAGCCAATGACAGAACTCTTCAGAAAGAGGAAACGAAAGTGGAGATAACCTTCAATAATCCATTTTTTCTCATATTCTTGCTAAGTATACCTCTGCTCATAATAAGCCATCTTTTCACTTTAAGGTATCTTAAGCGCAGGGCTTTCAAGTTTGCAAATTTTGAGGCAATAAAGCGGGTTGTTGGGGAAACAAAGCCCATAACAAGCAACACATATGTTCTTTCACAGAACCTTCCCCTGCTTATAACAAGAGTGTTTCTCATACTTGTTCTTGTGCTCTCTGCTGCAGGACTGGTTTTTTGGAACTTCGGACAGAGCTCTGACTTTGATTATGTCTTGGCAATAGATGCTTCCAGCAGCATGCTGGCTGATGATTTTTCTCCATCAAGGCTTGAGGCAGCAAAATCAGCTGCAGCAGGCTTTGTGGACAGTTTGAGCTCTGAAACAAATGTGGGAGTTGTTTCTTTTTCAGGAACATCCTTCATTGACACAGAGCTTACAGAGGACACAAAGCTTGCAAAGGAGCGCATTGGTAACATAGAAATCAAGACCGTTGGAGGAACAGATATTGGAGGCGCACTTGTTACATCAACCAATGTTCTGCTTAAGGGAGAGAACTCAAAGGTTATTGTGCTGCTGACAGACGGGCAGAGCAATGTAGGAACGCCTGTTGCTGATTCCATTGATTATGCCAACAAGAACAGGGTTACCATTTATACCATTGGTGTTGCAACAAAGGAAGGCGGCAAGTTCATGAAGATTGAATCAGTATCCCAGCTTGATGAGGAAACTTTGGTTGAATTAGCGCAAAAGACCGGCGGCGAGTACTTCAGGGCAGAGAGCAAGCAAGCCCTCTCAGATGCATTCAGGGAAATAGCATTATCCCACAGGGAGAAGATTCCAACAAATCTTTCAATGGGCCTGCTACTGATTGCACTAGCTCTCATATTCCTTGAATGGGGCTTGATAAGCACAAAGTATAAATCCATTCCTTAAATATTCCTTAATCAATAAAAAAATAATCAGAAAAAAAATCAGAATTCCTGCTTAAAAGTATACTCAGGATAGCCATCTGTGTCAATGTAAAACTCAATCTCTTTATCCCCAACTCCTTTTTTACTCTCTTTACCCTCTTTTTCCTTGTCTTCCCTTTTCCCCTCTTCTTTTTTTACTTCATTCATCTCTGACTCATTCTTGCTTTCTGGTTCTTCTCTGTTTTCTGGCTTTTCCCGCTTGAGTTTCTCGTCATCATTTTTTCCTTTCTTCCCTTCCTTTCCCTTCTTATTCTTCTTCTGCCTCTTCTCTGGTTTTCCTTTCATCCCTACATTCTCTTTCATTGCTTCTTTCATTGCCCCTTTCTCTGCTCTCATCTTTTTTCTCTTCTTACTTCCTTCTTTTCCGTGCTTCTTTCCAAGCACTGCCTTAACATGCTCTGAATCAGCTTCATTGCTGTATGCATCCACTGCGTATTTGCAAACATCCTCGCAGTTCTCAAGGAAGATTCTTGGGTTTTTTGAGTGGGAAAATATCTCTGCTATAATTTTATCGGAAAGCAAAACGCTTCCTATCCTTTTTCTGACAAGCTTAACAGCATCCTGAATTGTAAGTGTCTTCAGGGAAACGATGTTCCCCCTGAGATTTTTTTCAACATTGGCTGAAAATGATTTCTTGTTTAGGTTTGTTCCAACAAAAACAACTGATTTTATGAATCCTTCATCAAAAAAAGGGTATATGTCCTCGCTTGTGTTTGTTTTAATGAACTGCGCCTCATCAATCAGAAGTATTGTGTCCCTTGGAAGAGCTCCAGTGATTTTTTGGAGAAAGCCAGCTCTCTTTTTCAGCAGCTCCTTTACCTTGACTTCATCAAGGAACTCAAGATTTATGTATATCAGCTTTCCTTTTCCTCTGTACCGATTTATTATTCTTTTAAGCACACTTGTCTTTCCTGTTCCATAATCCCCCTTGACAAAAACAAAGCCGCCATCATCAACCTTGTCCATAATCTTCCTAAAGTTTTGCCCGATTATCTCGTCATGGAATGCAGCGGGCTTTATGCTGAAAGGATTGCTGTAAAAGCCAACTTTCCTGTACCACATCATTTTACCATCTCCAGTGTTTTTTCAGTCACATTCTTTATGCCGTTGGATGTTATGTAATCATAGAGCTTGTCGCATTTTTTAAGGAAGTCCTTTGTGCTGCCTGATTTTTTGTATAGCTTCTTTACAAAGGCGTCTGAGAGGAGCTTGTCATCAATCCTGCTTCTAAAGAGCTGCAAGGCCTCATCTGAGGTTAGCCTTTTAATCCTCACAACTCTGCTGCCAATCCTTTCCCTCACGCCCCTTGGAATATCCGCATCTTTGTAGCTTTCACCGCTGAAAACAACTGACTTGATGTAGCCATGGTCAAAGTAGTATTTTATGACACCTGCATTCCTTTTTGAGATTTGATTCACATTGTCCAGCAGGAGTATCATGTCCTTCAGCGTTGCCCCGAAAAGCTTGCCAAGAAAGCCATACCTGTTCTGCATGAGCGCTTTTATGTCAAAGCCCTTGTCCTTGTTTTTCAAATCAACATACATTACCTTTCCAAAGCCTCCGAACTTCTGTACCAGGAATTTCAGCAGGGATGTTTTCCCTGAACCTTCACTGCCTTCAAGGAATACCATGCTTCCTGAAGCAACCCGGTATTGAAGCTCTTCTGACACTTCATTGAGGCCTGTGAGCTCTGTTGTCGGCTCTGTGCTGAAGGGATTCTCAAAAAAATCACGTTTCTCAAACCATTCCATTTTCAAATCTCCTTGACCTTTTTCCTGTATTCTTCAGACAGCTTATAGTATTTCTCAGCATTCTTTTGCTTGCCTTTCTCATAAAGTTTCTGCGCTTTCTTATGGCAGCTTACTGCCTTTCTCAGGTTGTTTGCCGGAGTGTCGCGATTATAAGCATAAAAAAGTATTAGGACTATGAGAGCCAGCAAAACACCCAGCACATACGTTCTCCAGTTATACAAAATTCCTTTAGCACTGCTGAATAAGGGCTTCAATGGCCTCATTCTGTCCTTTATGTAATCCAGCCTGAATCTATCTCTTATGGTAGGTTGTGCAATTATTGAAAGGTTGCTCAGCTCCAGCCTGCATTTTGAGAATAAGCCCACAAAGCACCTGCAATTGCTTATGTTTTCGTCAAAGTAGCAGTTGTAGTAAAAATAGTCTTCATGGGGTCTGCACTCATATTTCAGCTCGCACAGCCTGTTCTTCTCAGAGAGATTCATCACAGTTTTTTCACCAAATTGAGCGGTTTTGTTTAAGCTTTCCAAAACAGAGATTACATTGACAGAAGTGTAGTTCTCCTGCGTTAGCATCTGCCCAGCTACACAATTGGATAAGATTACTATTATCACCAAGAACAAAATTTTCCTCATTAAAACCACTTTTTTTAATTAAAATAGAATCAACACCTATATTAAGCTTTTGGTTTTTTGCTACTTTAAAATGATTAAGTTTTCGTCACCGATTGTGGACGAAGTTAAATTTGTGATAAGTAGTATTTTTTACTTTTGAAACTATGTTTCTTTGCTAACTTGCCAATTGCCTTGTCAAAGCCAGAGCTGTATTGCGCAGCTCTTTTACCAATGAAAGCGTATTTCTTGTCCAAACCAAAATCAAGAGCAACCTCCCGAAGAATGAGTTTCCTTACGCCTTTGTTAATTTTAAATTTTGCAGGAGTCTGCATTGCAATCTTAATAAGGTCTTTGTTCAGGTAAGGAGTGATTAATCTTATTTTTAAGCTATTACTAATGATAATATCCCTATTCATATCATTATAAATATTTTTTAATCTGTAAATGCAGTGCTCGTTAACATCCCTGGTATCAAGAAACTCTTTATAGCCGGCAAAGAGTTCGTCAGCACCTATTCCCGTGGCTACTGTTTTTATCTTGTCTTCTTTTGCTAATAACATCCCGGAATAAACAACGCATCCAACGCCAACATTTACAGGGTCAATAATGTTTTTATTTTTATTTTTTATAACATCAATAACATTTTTAATAATATTACTAACTTCATCAACATCAATGGCTTTTATTTTAACATTTAAATTATAGTCCTTGGCAATATCTTTTGTTAGGTCAATATCTTTACTCCCTGAAACACCAACAGTGTAGCAAACAAAGTCTTTATTCAATTTTTTTGATATTAGTGCCAGCAGTGTTGAGTCAATGCCCCCTGAGAAAAGGATTCCGTATTCCCCTTTGATTTTGTTAATATTATCAATCAAACTGGCTTTTATGCTGTTTCTGATCTTGTTTCTGTCATTAATCATTTTTTTATTTTTTAAAACAGTGTCAATGTAATTACTCCACTCTTTTTGGGAATATTTTTTCATACTAGTTTCATTCGTATCTCAATGCGTCTACAGGTTTCATCCAAGCTCTAACCAAGCGCTAATCTTCCGCTGGCTCTATTGCAAACATGTCTTGTTTGCATGAACTAAGGTTAACGCCTGAGTTCCTGACTTCCACAATTATTTCCTTTAGCACAACATGGGCTTGCTGCAGCTTGTCATGTGCTTCCTTGATGTCTTGCTTTGTCTCGTTATACGAGCCTTCTCCACTCAGTGCAAATGCATGCTCGTATAAATTGCGGGCGTCTGCTATCAGTGCGCTGAAATTGGAGAGTTGATTAGTTATGTTTGTGGTGTCAATGCCCTTTTCCTTCATCAAATCTGCTGCACATTCAAGTTTTGCCTCAAGGTTTTCGCTTCTCTGAACTATCTCGCCAATCTTGGTATTTACTATGCGATTGATGTTTCTGTGTAGAGCAGGTTTTGTAAACTTCCAGGCATCAAATATCACCTTTGCTGCTTCCCTGATTTCCTGCTCAGTCTGGGCTGCTTCAATAGCGCTCTTTGCTTCTTGAATCTCAGCTATCTTCTCATCAATCTGTGATATGATTTCATCAGCCCTTGCCTCATCTATGTTTTCATCTGCCTCAACCTTGTCCCTGACCTTCTCAAGCATATTAAGCATTAAATCCGCTGTTTTCAGGAGATACTCTTTTGTCTTGTCAGAGGTTGCATTCTTCTTGAGCTTGGTCTCCAAGAACTTGTCCTTTGCAATCTTGTAATTTGCCTTTGCATTAACAAACCTTTGCTTAGCCATTGCATAGTTTAATTCTGCCATATGAAGCTTGTTCTGGTCCATGATTCTTTTCTTAAACTTCATGGTATTGTTCAAGAGTGTTATATTATACTTGTCAAAACTCATATTATTGGCAAGGAAACTTCTCTGTAAGCCTGTAGGGAGAATCCTGAGCTTGTTAATCCTGTCCTCAGACATGTTTTTTATCCTATCAGCAAATTCTGTCCTTTTCTCAAGCAGGTCATTGAATTTCTCCATTCTTCGTTCCTTAATTTCTGCTGAATTACCATTTCTTGCTGAAGCCATGCTAAGGCATAAAATCATTACCAGCACCAATATTAACAGTGCTTTTATTTTATTTATTTTCATGAGTTCCAACCTCCTTGTTGAACATTATTTTTTATTTTGTTTTTTTGTTATTTTTTTATTAAATTTTTATTTTATTTTTATTGAATTCTTATCTTATTTTCTTTTTATTAAATTCTTATTTCGTTTTGTAGCTGCGTTTTATTTATAAACATACTTTAAAATGGTCTATAGAGAAAGCTTTACAAAGGTTTCTGAAGCTTTACAAAGCTTTATTCTGCCTTGTTTTGCTTTACAGAAAGCTTTTTATACTGCTTTTTAATTTGATACTTTATGTCAAGATTGTCAATAACAACGATAATGCTCATAACGATAATAGTCTTAGCAACAGGTGTTTATGCCGCAACCATCCATGGGATTGTTTATGACTGGGACCTTGAGCCTGCTGCTGATGTTATTGTAAGAGTGAATTCTTACCCTGAGCAGATGCTTGTTTCAAAGGATGGAAGCTATTCCTTTGAATTGCCAGAAGGCGACTATCTCATAACAGCAGAACAGGTAACAAACAACATAACAAGGGCAAGCGTTGAGGAAGAGGTTGCTGTAAAGGGCGATGGTTCTTATGTTGTTGACCTTATTCTTTTTCCATCTACAGATGTCGAGCTATTGGACGAGCCGGATATAATAACTGAAGAAGGCATTGAAAAAGTTCCTGCGCAGTATTTTAATTACGGTTTGTTACTGCCTTTATTATTTTTAATCACTTTGATAATTGTGATAGTGCTTATAATAATCTTCTACAAAAAATTAGGCGCAAATAAAGCTGTAGTAATAGAAAGCGAGGATGAACTCAACAAGGTATTAGAAATAATAAAGTCGCAGGGAGGAAGGACAACCCAGAAGGACATAAGAAAGCAGATTCCCCTTTCAGAGGCAAAGATAAGCCTCATGATAACAGAGCTTGAGCACAAGGGCCTTGTTGAGAGGATAAAGAAGGGTAGGGAGAATATAATAATTCTGAAAAGATAAGAATGCCCCCACCGGGCAGTGTATGTTTTTGTGATTTAGGATGGGAATTACTTTTGTTGTTTTTAAGTGTTTCTAGTGAGTGAAGGATTGATGAGGGGATATGGTGATAAAGAAGAAAAATTAAAACTTATTAGGGCTCGGCTTTATCTGCTACTGTAACATACAAAGTAGAAATAATTTTTACCTGATTTGTGTCCAGTTCGTGTGCAATTGTAGGATCAAATTTACTCCTATCAAGCCCCACATCATTGTGAAATAAGTTGTATTGTGGGTATTGAAGATGTCTCCCATTCCTTTGGATAATTGCGGTGCCATCTCTATTTCCTGATTCAATTATTACATATCCTGCA
>CAYGWL010000107.1:0-5355 GCA_964353575.1 uncultured Methanosarcinales archaeon
GGAGTGAAGAGCTTTGGCAAGCGCCAGATAACACGTCTTCCAATGCCTCCTTATCATCATGCCTTGCTCAGTCTTTCCTTGGTATCAGCACTATTTGCCCTGATTTGCTTTAATATCTCCACAAAACTTGCTTTGATTTTCCTGCTTTTGATGCTTGCGCTGGACCTTCTTGATTACAGCATCACAGAAAAGTATTTTTTGCACAGCAACTCAAGACATATAAGAGACCAGATGGTTGACAGATTGTCGGAAGGAATATTGTTTGTTTACTTTTTTAATCCGTGGTTTTTCCTTTTCACAATCAACTGCGTCTTAACCATGCTGGGTTACATAAAGGGAAAGAACATTTCCGTGCCTCTGAAGGTGTTTTTTGTGGCTTACTTCATAATAGCATACATTGTTTAGTTTTTCAGTATCTCAACTATCTTGTCATACACTTCTGGGTGTATCTCGGGATCAAGCATATCGCTGTGGAGTTCTAGGCCAAGCAGGTCCTTGCAGGTGCCATTGACTTGGAAATTCTCTGCGTAGTCAAGCATCACATCACCCGCTGCAAGGATTCCATCGCCATCCTTGCCTTCTGTGTTGCATCCAGTGCCGTAGATTGTATACACCTTGACTTTCTTTGGGATATTTGTTTGAGCGTTGAGCCTTTTTATGAATATGCTATCGTTAAACATGTCCTCGCACTCATTGTCTGAGCCGATTGTTGAGCAGAACTGCCGTGCCCTTCCGCTGATCCCCTTATTCGGGGTTCCGATGAGAATCAACTTGTCAACACTCTCCTCTCCAAACAAAGTTATATACTCCCGCGCCACAAGCCCGCCCATGGAATGAGTAACAAGATTAACCTTTGAAGCACCAGTGTTCGATTTTACCATCTCAATCAGCTCTTTGAGCCGGATTGCATAGTTCTCAATGCTCTCTGACTTGCGCACTGATGCTGCCGCCACGCCAACATCATAGTAGGTGATGTAGTAGTAGCTTGCTCTGAGCGTGATAGCAGCATTCATCCTGGACCATGTCTCAGCAAGGGCGGCTGTGCTGGTGTCAATGCCTCCTGCATTGATAAGCTCATCCTCATACCCCATCTTCTTCTGGATATTTGAGAATGCCACCAATGATTCCTCCACAGGATTGTTTTCCAGGGATGAATGTCCGTGCAAAAAGATGGTTGGATAAAGCTTCTCATTCACGCTGCAATCAGAGCACAAGCCAAATATGCAGCATCTGGGAGGGTTGTCCTGAAAGGTAATGTTTATGAGAGCTTCACTGGTGTAGGGCGTTATGGTAATAGGGCTTAGCGCATGCTCCTCGAAGGGCGACAATAGTGTCTCATTGACACTCCTGCACCACATTGCTTCTAATGCATCCAGTTGTGATGGCTCATTGAATGATAGCACAGAGACGTAGTCTTTTGCTGTGAGGTTGAGGGTGTTTTCTATGGCAATGCTATGGTTGATTATGAATTGGTTGGTTGCATTTTCGTACACCACATTGAAGCTATCATCAGTCATACTTCTCTTGTGCGCATCCCGCAGAGTTGTGAACTCTGTATTGTCTGCGTATTGCGTAAATCCTTGCATGCGTGCTTCTGCATTGGCATTTATGTGGTTGTAGTTGTCTGCTATATGGCGCAAGTCAGCGCACATATCCTGCGTGAGCGTAACCTCACCTGAACCCAGAATGGCAAACACTTTTGCTTGGATTTTGGCATGGGTATTAATTAGGTTAGTGCTATTTTTTTCAAGAGCATCTCGGTCAGAGACATATTTCTTCTCTATATCAAAAAAGGATGTGTTGAGATTTCTCACTATGTGTGACTGGTTGTTAAAATCTTCAAAGGGCATTTGGGTAAACAAAGTGTGTGCTGCCATGATGCGCTCAGATAAGTTGAGGATGGCATTGGCATGCGGGGTGTTATTTGTCCTGAGGTAGAAGCCATATGCATCACTGAGCTGTGCCCAGTTTGACTGGAATTCATTGAATACCATTGCTTGCATATTGTATGCTTCAGCATACTCCACCAAATTGTCCTTGATAAGCTGCAGCATGGTTACTGCGCCCTGTATCTCTTTTAGGTCAGCAGCAGACACGAACTGATTTAGTTCTGAATATTTATCCTGGACCCACAAATCATGAGAAGTTTCAAGCAGCTCACTTGATGCCTTGACTATCTCTTCCCAGGACTCCATATTCAATGTCACAGGTCTCTGCTTGGAAATATCTTCTGCGATTTGCCGATTCTCTTCTATAAGGTTGCCTGCAATCTCAACCCTCTGGCTAAATATGTTGAGTGTATCCTTAAGTGTGTCTCTTAGCATTGACTCTGATTCAGGAAGATGGTAATTGATAGCTACAAAGCATGAGCCCAGATATTTCTTCTGGTCAGTCTGGCAGAGCACTGTCCATTTGTTGTTGCACTCTGCCTCGAAATAATATATCCTCTGGCCTGCTCCTCGGGTATTGAGCAGGATATTATAGCTCCTATAGATCTCAGTGTTTGGGCTAAGGCTCACATTCTCAGCAGCCAAGAGCTTCTCTTCATACGGATTGTATAATGCCAGCTGGCAATATGTTGGGCAGAACCAGAAGTTGCGATTTTTCAGTGTGAAGTTCAGTTCAATTGGTTTGTCATAATCTGCGTTTATGAGTTGCTGATGAGGTTCAATGCTTATATAAAGTTCATTTCTGGCAAGAAAATTGATCTTTATGCCAATCCATGATACTACAAGCACAGTAAGCAGAAAAATCAATACAGCGATTATGACAAGTCTGCGATCCAGGGATATATGCCAGCGCGATGGTTTTGTCTTGTTGAGAATTGGTTCTCTTGTTTTGGTTTTGTGTGCTTTTCCTCTTTTTTTCATTATGCATATTGTCGTCTCAGATTATTTATAAAGCTTTTGATGAACTGGTTATAGCAAGTTACCAATTTAGAGAGGTGTTGGTATGTAACTAGAACAATAAAACAATAGGTTAGAGTGATTTATAGTCTGTGCTTCCAAATCCTCCGCGGCTTTTTCCCATTTCTTGTTGTTCTTCCCACTCAAACTTGTCTATCCTTACGAATATTCCCTGGGCTATCTTTTCCCCTTTGTTAATCATTGTCTCTTTGTCGCTGATATTGTAAACCTGGACCTTTACCTCGTCATTTTCTCCGCGGTAATCCTGGTCAACTACGCCAACACCGTGCGGCTTTATGAGCCCTTTTTTCTTTGGCGTGCTTGACCTCAGGGTTAATAATAACATGTATCCAGGAGGCGTCTCAACAATAACATTTCCAGGTATTAAAGCAATTTCTTTTGGTTTGATAACAACATCTTCCCTGCTCACAATGTCAAAGCCAACAGAGCCAGATGTCTCGTAAACAGGCAATGGCAAACTTTTATCTATTCTTTTTATTTTTATTTTCATTTTAAACACCCCTATTAATTATACGCTTAAGCAAGCCGAGCCCTTGCTTTGCAAGGGTCATTTTTTCCTCCCTTAACTCTTTAAAGGGAGGAGAAAATGAGTTCAGCGTAGCTGAACCTCGGCTCGCATTCAATATTTAAACACCCCTCATTCCAACTAATTCAAAATATGGTTTTGCAATCTTCATGAATCTTTCCAGTTCTTCTTTTGTGTATGGCTTTATGTTTTCAAAGTCTTTATTCAGGCACGTTTTTGGCTGGAATTGCTGGATGAAAAATCTTTTGCCGCCTTTAAGCCATTCGCCAATCTCCTTTATATCATCCTCCCCGGTTATTGTTGGAACAACAGTCATCCTGAACTCATGCCCAATTCCGCTGTTTTTTATTATGTCCACACTTTTTTTTATATGCTCAGTATTGACCCTGAGTTTCACAACACCTGCATATTTTCCTGTTGGCGCCTTTATGTCCATGGCAATGTAGTCAATGAGTTTTTTGTCAATCAATTCCTTGAGCATTTTTGGATTTGAGCCGTTGGTGTCAAGCTTCACCTTTAATCCAATGCTTTTTATTTTTTCAATGAACTCTGGCAAATCTTTTTGTATGGTTGGCTCTCCACCGCTTATGCAAACACCATCAATCCATTTCTTTCTTTCTTCAAGGAATTTGAGCGCTTCTTCTTCAGGTATTATTGGCAGTTCAGGTTTATCAAGCGCAAGGTCAGGGTTCTGGCAGTAAGGGCATTTGAAGTTGCATCCAGCCAGGAATACAACTGATGCAATGTAGGGCTCATAATCAATTAGTGATGTCTTCTGTACGCCCTTTATGCTGACCATTTTTATGCTGCCTTTGTCATAAACTTTTCCACATTAAATTCTGCCCTCTGCTTGAACTCTTCCTGCTTTCCAGGGTTCCATTGGCGTACTGGTCTAAAATAGCCAACAACCCTGCTGAATACCTCGCATTCAGCACCGCATTCTGGGCATTGGTGTTTTTCTCCAGCCAGGTAACCATGGTCTTTGCAGATGCTGAAAGTCGGTGTAATTGTGAAATAAGGAATCTTTGTTGTTGATGCTATTTTCTTGACAAGATTCTTGCACACCTCTCCGTTTGGCAGCCTTTCTCCAAGAAAAACATGGAGTATTGTTCCTCCTGTGTACAAAGGTTGTATGTCGTTTTGGTTTTCAAGCACCTCTATAAGGTCCTCTGTTTCATCTACTGCAGTGTGCGTTGAGTTTGTGAGGTAAGGCACGTTCTTTCCAGCAGTTATTATGTCAGGATAAGCCTGCTTGTCCAATAACCCAAATCTGTAGGATGTTCCTTCTGCGGGTGTTGCTTCAAGGTTGTACATGTTTCCTGTTTCTTCCTGGAATTCTGTTAGGGTTTCGCGCACAAAGTTGAGTGTTTCTATTGCAAATTCCTTACCTTGTTTTGACTTTAGGTTCTTTCCAAGGAAGTTTAGGCATGCCTCGTTCATTCCGCAGATGCCTATTGTTGAGAAGTGATTGTTCCAGTGTCCTAAGTAGCGCCTTGCATAAGGCATCAAGCCGTTATCAAGGTTCTTTTTTATCACCTTGCGCTTCATTTCCAGGGAGTCTTTTGATATAATCATGTATTTCTTCAGACTTCTGAAAAATTCTTCCTTTGTTTTTGACTCGTAACCAAGTCTGTTCATGTTTATTGTGACAACGCCTATTGAGCCTGTGTTGTCTCCTGCTGCAAATATGTGCCCAGGCCTTTGGGTGAGTTCTTTAAGGTTTATGTTAAGTCTGCAGCACATGGCTCTTATTGAGCTCGGCTCAAGTCCAGAGCCAATGTAGTTCTGGAAGTATGGAATGCCGTATTTTGCAGTCATCTCAAAGAGCAGCTTTGCATTCTCTGACTCAAAATCAAAGTCATTTGTAATGTTATAAGTTGGTATTGGGAAGGTAAATATTCT
>CAYGWL010000108.1:0-2797 GCA_964353575.1 uncultured Methanosarcinales archaeon
AGCAAACAAAAAAACAAAGAAGAATGGAGGTAATTAAAATGGATTTAATGAAAAAGCTTCACCTGCTTGGAGAAGCAATTGATAAAGAAGGAACGAGTTCGCCGCTGAAGCCTGCTGAAACGGGTACAGACGGTACAGACTTTGTGGATTATGACTACGGGAAATATAAGGATGGAATTGTTAAAATTCCTCCTGGCTATATAACTCCGCAAGATTTTATGCAAAAGGGGCACATAGACAGCGTACATCTTGAAGAGATTGGCAGAGAAAGACCAAAGAAAGATGCTGAATCTCCCAAGCCGGATGTCTTCCTCAGGGGAGATGTATTGGTTGTTGGAGGGCTTGACATGAGCATGCAGAGAACAGTAAGGGTTCAGCAGGGAAAGCTCAACAGCTTGCCAGCAGGGCTTGGAAGGTTCCCATTGTATGCAGTAAATGATTACAAGTCAGGAACACCTGAACAATGGAAAGATGGAACATTCTTCATGCCAATGTATAACCATGAGGCACTGTGGATAAGCTTCGACAGGCGCCATTTCTTTAGCAATCCTTTTGCAGTCAAGATAGGCGCAGGCAACATAAACGCTGTCAATGGAAGGATTCTGGAAGAAATGCTCATACAAGGAGAGCAGGACTACCTTATTGTTCCGCCACAGCCATGGATAGACGGCTGGAAATCGCCAGATGGAAAGGTATACCAGTTTGTTGCAGCAGAGCTCGGAAGCGGTGAAACAGTTGAGGAGCAGATAACAGGCAAGGCAGAAGTAGGAGGAATACAATTCTTTGTCTACAAGCCAAGGGATGACGCAAAACTGGTCATGGACTCAAGGCCTAATGAGTACATTGAGTCAGGCTCCTGGAATGCTGCGTACAGCACTCTGCTTCCTGAAACAAGTATGCAGTATTGCGCTTCAACATCAAAGTCATTCCTGCTTCCAAGAAGCATGGGGCTTGGCAAAGGAGGGGAGATATCCCAGAAAATCTATGACGACCCTCATGGAAGCCAGGTCTGGGTTGCAGATCCATTCGCAAGAACTGCAGTTTACTTGGTTAACAGCGATGACTTCAGGCAGATAACCGGAAGAGAAGCACCAGTGTCGCCAATAACCATAGCAACCTATCAAAAGCTTGGACTGCCGTGGTTTGATCTTTTTGACGACAAGAAGAAAGATACTCCTGGCGCAGAAATCTTTGACAAGCTAAAGCCAGTTAGCGAGTAGAAATCTTGTTTTTTATTTTTTTATTCTTTTGTTCTTTATTTTTTTCTTTATTACTTTCTTATTTCTTTTTTCCGAAAAGCTTTAAGTCACGCTTGATGTCAATAACATCAAAGAACTTTATGTGGGGAACTAAAGGCAAAAGCAATAAAACAAACAATAAGATTATCATGAACCTTGTGAAGTAGTCTGTTTCTATGTTTATTATTTTAAAGATGTGGATTATGAGTATGAATAAAACAAACAACACTAAGAAAGTGTAGCATATGTAAGCAGGCCACCTCTTTTTTACCTTAGCCATAAGAATAAATTTAGTGTGTGTTTATTTAAATCTTTCTTTTAAATCCAATTAAGATTCTTGTTTCAGTAACCAGTTATAAATTTTTGTGTAGCCCTCAACATTCTTTTGTATTGTAAAGAGCTTTTTCTTTGTTTTAATGTAGGCTTTACCATGAATCATTTCTATGCCTGTTGCTATTGCATCGCTGCTCTTCGGCTTTACGAGGACATATTTTCCAAAAATAACTTCCGGCAAGGATGCCGTGTTGCTCACAACCACTGGTTTTTCCATTGCACAGGCTTCAAGAGCAGAATATCCAAAGCCCTCTGTTAGCGATGGCACAACAACACAATGAGCTGTTTTTATGTAGCGAGGCAGTTCATTTCGTTGGACTGGCTTCAGTACTTTTATTTTATTCTTTAATTTTAGTCTATGTATTAAATTAATGATGTGATTATACCTTCTATCACTGCTAAGAATCAGCAATAACTGGAAATTCTTAATCTTAATCTTTGGCACAGCCTTAACCAAGTAATCAAAGCCCTTTGAAACACCAGGCCTGCCATAGGCAAGGCAAACAAATGAGTTTTCATTTAAGCCTAGTTTTCTTTTGTCAATTTTTTTGTAGTTTTCAGGATTAAATAAAGCATAATCAAAGCCATTATAGACTCTGAAAATGTTTTTTTTACTGCCTAAAACCCTGACCAAGCTCTTCTTTGTTGATTCAGAAACACAGGCATAGGCGTCAAAGCTTAAGGAATAAATCATTCTTTCAAGCAAATCGTGCAGGAATGCATTCAAGGGATTCATGTCTGTGAATTCCATCCATTTTCCAACCCAAACCTCATGAACAGTTATGACGCATGGCTTCCCCAAAATCTTTGATGCAAACCACGAAGGAAAAGCCGCATTAAATGTTGTTGTGTGTATTATGTCAGCGTTTTTGGCTAATTTGACAACCTTGGGGATTGATAAAAAGGTGAACCAGTATCTTGGTCCAAAAGGAGGAACATTCACCCTATAAACCTTAACACCTCTAATGTTTTCTTTTTCTTTAGTTCCTTTTATTCTATGAGTAATAATACTGACATCATGACCTCGCTTAACTAAGCCGTCTGCCAAGTTTTTGAAAATCGTCTCTACGCCTCCAATGTTGGGCAGGTAGTTTTCAAGCACAAAAAGAATCTTCATTTTGTATTCTTCAAAGCCAGCTTCCTCACCAGCTTCTCAAGGTTCCTCTGGGTTCTCCTTGCAACCACATAATTATAGAATGAAGCGCCTATTAGGAAGATAAAGCCAA
>CAYGWL010000109.1:0-6799 GCA_964353575.1 uncultured Methanosarcinales archaeon
ACTGTTTTCCTTATATCCAGTTTCCCACGCTCAATTATTTTGGATAAAGAGTAGATAATAACCGCTATGCTTATTGATTCCTCATCCTGGAATATTGAGGCATTGTGTATGGTATGATTGCTTAATTCGCGCAGCATAAAGGAATCCTTTCTTTGAAGACTCCTCTTGCTCTGGCTCAGGATAGAAAGTATGTCCTTCTTGACAACATCCCTCATAAAAAACAAAAATGGACAAAGACTTATTTAATCTTTTCTATTTTTTGTAGATTAGTGCCTTTATTCCGCCATTAGATAAACGAATATCTTAAAACACAACATTTATATACTGCTACCTTATTGGTGTTGTTATTTTAGGGGGTGTAAATTGCATGGTCATACTATTTGACCAGTTTAATATGCCTAAGGACATCTATGGAATAATCTTTTCCACGGAGCAGCAGGAAATAGTTGCTAAACTTCTAATAGATTATGTCAAGACCAATGGAAGAGAGATAACAAGGACAGAGATGTCCATGTTCGCAACACAGCTCCATGAAGGAAAGATAATCACAACCCTTGACAAGCCGGAATACAAGGGAAGAAAGGTTAAGCTGAGCTACAACAAGCGCCAGTTCTATGACAGAATTGTCACACCAATGAAAAGCATGGGCATACTTGACTATGACCTCTACAAAAAAACATACAGGCTTTCAGACAAGTTCAACAGGCTCATGACAAGGGTTGGCATTGAATGGCTCAAGGAACTCCAGAAGCCCCCGCTGAGACTGAAGGAGTATTAATTCTTTTAATTAAAACCTTATAATAAAATTTTAAAAAGAGTGAAAATAAAAGCAATAAAAATAATAATCAACAATACTTTT
Source organism: uncultured Methanosarcinales archaeon (assembly GCA_964353575.1). Classification (GTDB taxonomy): domain Archaea; phylum Nanobdellota; class Nanobdellia; order Woesearchaeales; family CAYGWL01; genus CAYGWL01. The sequence goes on from CAYGWL010000109.1 coordinate 860, forward strand.
CCATAGAAAAGTTTTTAAATAACCAAGGTAATGAATGTTAAAATGCCTCTTAACTTTATTGAGAAGTTCATAAAGAAAGTTCTTAGCACTCTCTTCAAGAGGAAAAAGCACATCAAGCTTGGTCTGTATGGCCCTCCCAACGGAGGAAAGACAACTCTGGCTAACCGCATATGCAAGGACTGGCTTGGCGAGGAGATGGGTGTTGTTTCAAAGATTCCACACGAGACCAGAGAGATACAGATAAAGGAAAGCATAACCATAAAATCCGGAGACAAGCAGCTGAGCTTCAACCTGGTTGACACTCCAGGCATAGCAACCAAGATTGACTACGAGGACTTTGTCAAGGCAGGCATGAACAAAAAGGCTGCCAAGAAAAGGGCAAAGGAGGCAACCAAGGGAGTCATAGACGCAATAAAATGGTTGGATGACATGGATGCTGTTGTAATCGTTCTGGATGCATCAAAGAACCCCTACTCACAGGTCAACATAACCATAATAGGCAACCTGCAGGCAAGGGACACGCCCGTGCTCCTGGTTGGAAACAAGGTTGACCTAAAAAGCGCTGACATAAAAAAGATACAGGAGGCATTCCCACAGTACGATGTCATAGGGATATCTGCCAAGTATGGCAACAACATAGATCATTTTTACGAGGCCTTGTTCACATTGGTTGATTAAAATGCTAACAATACAATTCGTTCCCTACACAGAAATGGAGGACTTAAGCCCTGCCAAGAAGATAAGAAAGCTCCTGAACATTGTCAAGGAGGACAAGATAGTTTTCCTTGAGGGCAGGCTTAGCAAGCAGGAGGAGGCAGAACTCATAGAAAAGACAATGGAATCAATAAGCTCAAAGTTCAAGGGAATAGAGATAGCGGTTGTTTACCCTGAAAGAAAGGACCTTGACTTCCTCAAAAAGATGAAAGAAGGCCTTGTAAATTCCCTAATAGGCGACAGGCAGGGATTCACAGTAATCGGGCCGGCAACAGTGGTGAAGGAGATAAAGAAGGACCCAAACAGGGTGCTGCTGTTCACAAAAGACTCAAGGAAGAACAATAGGAAGAGATAACATGCCACACCAATGCGTAAGATGCAACACCTTCTATGATGACGGAGCCAAGGAAATCCTTTACGGATGCAAGTGCGGGGGAAAACTCTTTCTTTTCATGAAGCAGGAGCACCTTGAAAGGGCAAAGGAGATAACAACAAATCTGAGCCAAAGCGAGAAAGAAGAGATAGAGAAAGATGTTAAGGACCTTGTTGGCAAAGACGTGTCTGAAGAAGAACCAGTTGTTCTGGACATAGAAGCAATAAGAATAGTCAAGCCAGGAAAATACGAGCTTGACCTTGTCCACTTATTCAAGAAAGAGCCTCTGATATACAAGCTTGGGGAAGGAAAATACATGATTGACCTCATAAGAAGCTTCAAGTCAACTAAGAAAACGAGAAAAGCAAAGTAAAAGATTTTTTAGAATATTCTTAAACAAATTTGCGCATTTAAACTAAAAGTCAAAAAAAAAGAAAAAGAACAAAACACTTATTCTGTTTTGTCGTACCTGCTCTCACAGCCAGGGTCGTTGGGGTAATCTGTTAATCCATCCCCGTCATTGTCAAAGTAATCCCTGCACTGAGGTAATCTGTCCTTTTCAGTGTTGTCCCTTGGGTTGTATTTCTTTGTGTTGTAGCATCCAGGGTCATCCTTGTCACTCAAACCATCTCCGTCATTGTCAATGCCGTCAGAGCACTGGTATGAGCGGGAGTTATACTCGGATGTGTCAAAGCCAGTTGGCTTGCAACCAGGGTCATCAAAATCTATAAGCCCGTCCATGTCATTGTCAATTCCGTCATTGCACTGATTAGGGCCATGGCATCTCTCATCAACCTCACCATCGCAGTCATTATCCAATCCGTCTCCGCATACTTCACGGCTTTGGTACACTGCGCCAGTGCATCCTCCCCAGTAAGTGCCGTAACAGAATACTGTTCCAAACTCACACACTCCGACATCTGTCTTTCCGCACTGCTTTGTCTCGCCGTAAAGGCAGATGCATCCCTCATCAACAACTCCATCACAGTCATTATCTATGCCTTCACAAAACTCAGGAACTCCTGGATATACAAATGGGTTGTTATCATCACAGTCACCGCACTCAAGGTCCCATCCATCATTGTCCGCATCTGTGCCTGTTTCTGAAAAATCAGCGCAGTCGTTGTTAGCGCACAAACATTCCGGATCACAGGCATTTGCAGCATCGTGGTAATCCCTCAGCTCCCCTCCATAACACATGTCCAAATAATCGCATTCAGTATCATCACATGGATTCATTGTATCACATTCTGCTTGGCATGAATCTACACTGCATTCATGGCTGTAGCTGCAGTCATACATTGAACACATGAATAATGCCGAACACTCATTTGGCACGTCATCAGCAAAGTCCCAAGTTAAAGCATTGCCATCTGGGTTTAAATCACAAGCATCTGAACAAGAAGTATCACTACAGTCAACATCTTGTGTTTCATCATACACGCAATTGCCTGAAACATCGCAGGCAGCGCACAAACCACAGTCCTCTCCCTCCATGCCAGGCGCATCTGCCGGGCATTGAGCACCAAAACCAGTGCAATACTCAGCAGCATCACACAAACCAGCAGAAGAACGGCACTCAGTGGTGTAAGGCAAGAAAACATCTACGGGACAATAATTGCCTGCACCATCGCAATACTCAGCAACATCGCAAACACCTGCTGATGCCCTGCAAAGGTCAGTGGATTTACCGTCATACGGGCAATCCTTGCTTACACCATCACAGGATTCAGTAACATCACAAATACCTGCTGAAACACGGCACTCAGCAGTATCCGGCAGGAAAGCATCCGAAGGACAATTATTACCTAAACCATTACAATACTCAGCAGCATCACACAAACCATCAGCTTCCCTGCACAAACCATCTGATTTTTCATCTGCTGGGCAATCATTATTTACTCCATCGCAGTTTTCTGCTATATCACAAACACCTGCTGATGCCCTGCACACACCAGATGATTTCACATCAGAAGGGCAATAAACACCAGAGCCAGTGCAATACTCTACTGAATCACAAACACCATCAGCAGAACGGCACTCAGTGGTGTCAGGCAGGAGTGTATCATCAGGACAATCATTACTTACACCATTGCAATACTCAGCAGCATCACAAACACCTGCTGACTGCCTGCACATATCAACTGATTTCACATCAGAAGGACAATAAGCATCAGTGCCAGTGCAATACTCTTCTGAATCACAAACACCAACAGAACCACGGCAAAGGGTTGTTGAAAATACCTGCATGCACTCGTGTACTCCCAGGTCACATACTCCCTGAGCGCATTCAGTATCAAAGTTATCGCAGTCACTATCGTAAATGCATGCAACTGCTGTAACCATGGCTGTTGTGCCTATGCCCGCATGATTGGCAGAAACAAAAGAAGCAAACAACAAGAGTGCAAACAAAGCCAAAACTAATCCAAATATTCTTTTCATCTTACCACCCTAATTTTTTGTTATAAATTTAGCTTAATTAACCTTAGCTTAATCAATCTCTTATATTAATACTCTATATTTTATTGCTTATTTAAATATGTTTTGAGAAAACTTTTTAAACCCTGTTTATTGTCATCACTTGTTGGCGAAACAGTGCAATAAATTAAAAATGAGTTTTAGAGAATCAAAAAGTATATAAATGAATTTATGTTTGTATTTATCTATGCTCTTCATACTTAAATTTTATTTAAATTATCGTAGGTTACATGGGAAATATGGTGCAAATATTGATTATTTGCCTGTAGGGGTAGTTGCTGGAACTCATGATTTCCTTTATTGGGATAAAATCCCAAAAGTTTTCTCTAAAAGTGGCGTACTTACACACAAAGATGATTTCATAAGGGTTAAAGGCTGTGTTGAAAATGTTTCTGGCTTAGAGCACACAACCGCAGGATTTTTTGGCGAAACTTACACTCATAGTGAATATGGTTTAAGTCTAAGAATGGAAGATGGGAATATCCTAATTTGTGAGGGGATTGACAATAATCAAACATTGCTTCGTGCAAAAAAAGCGAGGGACAATCAAGAATCTGTTGAAGTTGGCGGACTGATTAAAGACGGACATGGCGGGCGACTTAAAGAAGAAGACCTAAGCAAAGGCTACTTACAAGTAATATATTTTAGACACGGTGACTATGTTTTTGGAAGTAATACTGTTTTAAAAAAATCTCCTCTTGGAAGAAACGCAAGATTAACATTAGATGAAGCAATATTGCTCACTTCTTCTTCTCCCTCAGCTTAGTGTAGCAGCCAAGGCAGTAAGTGATTATTTTATTCTCAAAACCATGAAGTAGTAGGCAAAGCAAATTATTGTTAGCATTTTCTATCAATCAGAATTATGCAAAAACATATAAATAAGTTTAACTTTCCAATCAACTGAGGAAACAAAATGAATCTAGATGAAATCGCAAGTGTAAACTGGCCAACAGGAGATGAATTACGCTATCGTGTTGTGCAGTTATACTTGACTGAAGGAGAAAGCAGCAAGCCGGTTTTAGTATATGAGGAAGAGGGTGATAAAGGTCATGAAGGAATTTTAAAGAGATTTCTTGATTCAATTGACATAAAATTCGAAAAAATTAAAAGAAAGGATCAAAAAATCCCTGCTCTGAAAGGAGATGGGTATGAAGTCTGCGGCATGGGATTCTCAGTTGTATCCAAAACAGAGAGTGGAGGCAGGGCTAGTTTTTTCGGAAGCAGCATGGTTTATGACGAAATGGGATTGAATACAGATCATTTAAAACTTATAAGCCAGTCAGAAAGTGATTGGGAATTCAAATATTAAGATTACTCTTCCTTTACTTTTTCTTCTCCCTTAGCTTTGTGTAGCAGCCAAGGCAGTAAGTGATTATTTTATTCTCAGCACCAGTAACAAGCTTGCAGTCCTCTGCGCCGTCTATATTCTTTCCGCAAATCCTGCAACGATCGTACATCTTAACCCCCCAAAAGACTGATATATGGGTGGAGCTTATAAATTTTTTGTTTATGTTTGGGGTAAAAACAAGAAAGGCGTGTATAAACAATTACGTTAAATAAAGAAAAGATTAGAAATATTTTTAAAGTATTGTAATAATTTTGTTTTCATGAAAGTGCTTCTTAAATTGTTGGATGAAAAGATATTATTTCCATTAAGGTTCTATTACCTCACAAAGATTTTAACACCATATCTTAAAGATAGCAAAGTAGTTTTAGATGTAGGTGCTTCGTGCGGCAGATTAGCTAAGAATATTCAAAATAAACTTGATATCAAATTTGTAGGTGTAGACACACACATTCAACCGAAAACATTTATTCCAGTAAGAGAATATAATGGTAAAAAGTTACCATTCAAAGACAATTCTTTTGATTGCGTTATGATCATTGATACGCTGCATCATACTAAAGATCCACAGAAGATAATTGAAGAAGCAAAGCGTGTGTCTAAAAAATATGTTCTTATAAAAGACCATTACTGGGAGAATAGTTTTGATTTTGTAATGTTAAAGTTCGCGGATTATACAGGTAATAAGCCATATGGTGTAGATTTGCCCTATAATTTTTTGAAGAGGGATTCATGGTATAAATTGATTAAGAACAATGACCTTATAATAGTAAAATCCCAAAGTTTTAGATTCAATATCTTAGATCCTTGTAAACATATTATCTTCAAATTGAAAAAATAAAACTTATCTTCTCAAAATTTCTCCCAATGCAAGACGTCTGAAAGCTTCCTCTTGCCATGAGGCTCTGGCTTCTCAGCAGGATAACCAAGAGGCAGTATTGAAACAATCTCCATTTCCTCAGGTATTCCAAGCAAATTCATTATTTCAGGATTATAGCTTCTTTTCCAGCCAGCAACCCAGCAGCTGCCT
>CAYGWL010000110.1:0-8505 GCA_964353575.1 uncultured Methanosarcinales archaeon
CCAATTTCCCTGTCTCAAGGAGTCAAAAGATGCAATACCGGAAAATCAAAGAAATGGATATTTCGGCGCTCGGATTCGGCGCGATGAGACTCCCCCTGCTTTCGGATAAAAAAACAATCGATGAAATATATAGAATCTACCAAAAAGAGAAATCAATAAGGAAAGTTGCAAAGATTACAGGGATTAACAAGCAAACAGTATACTATAATCTTTCAAGAAATAATAAGGTTAAAAGAAAACAAAGAGTTAAGATGAATCTGAATGACAAAAGAGCAATAGGTTTATTCGTTGGTCTATACGCGGGAGATGGTACGAGATATTACGATAAAGGAGACATAGTAAAGTTCTGCTTCCATAAAGATAACAAGGAAATAAGCATATTTATAAAAATGTTAATTAAAAAGATTTTTGGGGTTAATTGTTCTTTTTATAAGGACGGAGGTAATAGAGGAGCTATTAAAGTACATTCCAAAAAAATATCAACCTTCCTAGACAATTATCTAGTACTATCCGGATACAAAACTTTGAATGTTTGTCTTAAGGAAAAGGTGAATTCATACCCAAAATCCTTTTTGGAAGGATTCCTTACTGGATTAATGCTTAGTGACGGTTACTTAAAAAAGGATTTTGTTTTTGTAAGTATATCAAAAAAATTATCAAAGAATATGGTTGATGCACTTAAATTGTTAGGTTACAAACCACACGTATATGTACATAATAGAAAGAAGTATGGCTGGCATGATTTAAATATGGTCAAATTAAATAGAAAACAAAGTTCGAGTGTATTACATTACATGGATTCTATATTAAAAAAGATACATTGGGATAAAGGTTTTTTAAGCTTAAAAACTTGTTGAGGGTAAAAAATGGGCCCACGGAGATTTGAACTCCGGACTTCGAGAGGAAACACCCTCAAGTTCCTTCACCCGATCTCTGAGTCTGGCTTATCAGTTTTGCCGTTATTTTAAAGATAAAATAACACGGGCACTCCACCAGACTAAGCTATGGGCCCATTATAGGCGGGCCAATGTAAAATTGGCCAGCCAACGCCCCGGACCGGACTCGAACCGGTGACCTTGCGGTTAACAGCCGCGCGCTCAACCTGCTAAGCTACCGGGGCATCACAAGTAAGGGGTTAAAAATTGATTTAAATAGTTTTCTAATTTATAGCTTTAAATAACCAAAAAACCAAAAAGAATTTAAAATACAGCAATAAATCAGGGCTGTATGGTGATAGTTAACCTTATTATTTTCATTATTGCCTGTTTGATACTTATCAAGAGCGCAACCTGGCTTGTCAGCGCTCTTATAAAGATTTCTGAATACTTTAAGATGAGCGAGTTTGTTATTGGATTCATAATTATGGCTGTGGCAACATCCATTCCAGAGCTCTTTGTTGGTATCACCTCTGCATTAGAAGGAACCCCTATGCTTGGTTTGGGAACAGCAATGGGATCTAACATAGTTGACTTAACTTTGGTTATAGGTGTTGCTGTTCTTCTTGGGAAAGGCATAAAGCTGAAAGAGAAAACCATCAGGAAGGACATAATCTACATGATGATAGTAACCGTACTGCCAATAATTTTAATATTCCTTGGCAACGGTCTTTCAAGATTAGACGGCGTCATACTTCTCATAGTGTTTCTCATTTACATGTGGCGCGTTTTGAAGCAGAGGAGAAGCTTTAGAAAGTTTATTAATCATGTACCCAGAGAAACTGCTTTGTTAAACACCTTTATCTTTTTCATGAGTCTGCTGCTTTTATTTTTCAGCGCAGAACTAATTGTCAGGTTTGGTTCTCTCATGGCGTCTGACTTCGGCTTGCCAGCAATTTTAGTTGGCCTCTTTGTGATTGCTATTGGAACTTCCCTGCCAGAACTAACTCTTGAGGCGAGGGGTGTCCTGGCAAAGCACGAGGAGATGATTATGGGTGATGTTATTGGCAGTGTTGTGGTTAACAGCACCTTGGTTCTTGGTGTACTGGCTTTGCTTAGCGAACATACCATAATTATTAAGGAGCCTTTAATATTCTTATCAAGCGCTGCATTTGTGGTTATAATTGCCTTCATATTCATGACCTTTGCTGAATCAGAGCGCGGCTTCAGCTGGAATGAGGGCTTATCTTTAATACTGCTTTATATCTTTTTTATGATAATAGAATTTTACATAAAGACAACAGGCGGTGCATAACATGAAAGTTGAAAAGCTTGTTCCAGACACCTCAGTCATAATTGAGGGAATTTTATCAAAGATGCTGGAAAAAAAGGAGCTTAGTGTAAATAAAATAATAATCCACGAAGCAGTTATCGCCGAGCTTGAGCACCAAGCAAACCTTAACCGCGTTATCGGCGACCTTGGCTTGGAAGAGATAGAAAGAATACAGAAGATTTCTCAAGAACTTGGATTTGAGCTTGAATTCTCAGGAATAAGGCCAAAGCCAGTTGAGATAAAAATGGCTGAGAAGGGAGAGATGGATGCCTTGGTAAGGGAGCTGGCTTATGTTGAGGACGCAACACTCTTCACAACCAACAGGGTGCAGGCAAAGATTGCCAAGGCAAAGGGCATGAAGGTTGTTTTTGAAGAAATAAAGCGCGGTGCTAAAAAGCTTGGGATTGAGAAGTTTTTTGACAAAGAAACCATGAGCGTTCACCTGAGGGAGAATGTTTTTCCTTATGCAAAAAAAGGGACTCCAGGCAACTGGATATTTGTGGCATTAAGCAATAAGAAGCTTAGCCAGGAAAAGGTCAAGGAGCTTGCCCATGAAATAATTGAAGAGGCAGAGTCAATGAGAGAGGGCTTCATAGAGATTGACCGTCCTGGTTCAACCATAGTGCAGTTAGGGCTTTTCAGGATTGTTATAACAAGGCCTCCTTTTGCAGACGGCTGGGAGATAACCGCTGTCAAGCCCATAAAGAAGATGGCACTAGAGGAGTATAATCTCTCTGAAAAATTAAAGAACAGGCTGTCAGAACATGCTGAGGGCATACTTATAGCAGGAGCACCTGGTCATGGAAAGACAACCTTTGCAGCAGCCCTTGCAATGCACTATCAGGCAAAGGACAAGATTGTTAAGACCATAGAAGCGCCCAGAGACTTGGTTTTGCCTGATGAGATAACGCAGTATGCAATATCGCACGGAACACCACAGGAGGTTCATGACGTATTGCTGCTGAGCAGGCCTGACTACACCATTTTTGATGAGATGCGCAACACTGATGATTTCAAGCTCTTCGCTGACTTAAGGTTGGCGGGAATTGGCTTAGCAGGCGTTGTTCATGCAACAAATCCTATAGATGCCATACAAAGGTTTGTTGGAAGAATCGAGTTGGGAGTAATTCCCCAAATTATAGACACAGTAATATTCATAAAGAACGGCGCTGTCAACAAGGTGCTTAGCCTTAACATGACAGTCAAAGTTCCAAGTGGAATGACAGAAGCTGACCTGGCAAGGCCTGTTGTTGTTGTCAATGATTTTGAAACAAAAAAATTAGAGTATGAGCTTTATTCTTATGGAGAAGAAACCGTTGTTGTTCCAGTAAGGGCTTTGGAAAAGACTCCTGGAAAAAAGCTGGCTGCAAGCGCAATAGAAAGTGAGTTTAGAAAATACACAAGAGGCGCCAAAGCTGAACTTGTCTCAGAACACAAGGCAATAGTGTATGTCCCTCATGGGGATATTGCAAAGATAATAGGAAAACAGGGAAAGAATATTGATGAGATAGAGAAGGAGCTTGGCATAAGCATAGACATCCAGCCAATTGACGGAATAGACACAAGTGCTTTGACGCAGAGGCAGATTGCCTACGAGGCAAGGATTAACAATAAGAATGTCATGTTCTATGTTGACACCATATTTGTTGACAAGAACGTGGACATATTCATAGACCAGGATTATGTGCTCACAGCAAAGGTTGGCAAGAAAGGCATTATAAAGGTTGGCAAGAAGCACAAGATTGGCAAGGTTTTACAAGATGCAGTTAACATGAAGGAGGACTTAAAGCTGGTGCTGAAGGGATAAAATTTATAATTATTAAGGTATTAGTAAAATAAAAAGAAAAATAAAAAAAACAACAAAAAAATAAAATAAAAACAATAAAATAAAAAAACAACAAAAAACAATAACAAAAAAATGCTTGACATAAAGCTTATCCGCGAAAATCCTGAAATAGTCAGGGAGGATTTGAAGAGGAGAAAGGACAATGAAAAGCTTCCCTGGTTAGATGAACTTATAAAAAAAGATGCAGAGTATCGCAGGTTAAAGAAATCTGCAGAAGAGCTCAGGCATAAAAGAAACACCATAACAAGGGAGATAAGCCAGCTTAAGAAGCAGGGCAATGATGCTTCCAAAGAGGTTAAAGAAGCAAAGGAGATTCCTGAAAAAATAAAGAGAACAGAGGAAAAGGTTTCTGAGCTTAGGAAGAGAATAAAAGAAATCCTCATGAGGCTGCCAAACATACTGCACGAGTCTGTTCCTTTTGGCAAGGATGAAAATGATAACAAGGTTGTAAAGGTTTGGGGCAAGAAACCCAGCTTTGATTTTGAGCCAAAGAACCATGTTGAGATATTAAAAGGCCTTGGCTTGATAGACGAAGAAAGGGCAGCAAAGGTTGCTGGCGCAGGTTTTGTTTACTTGAAAGAAGAACTGGTTTTATTGGACTTAGCATTGCAAAGATTTGCAATAGACTTCTTGAGAAAAAAGGGCTATGAACTCATTGAGCCTCCTTTCATGATTAACAGGAAGGCTTACGAGGGCATGATTGATCCTGCTGATTTTGAGATGGTGACCTACAAGATTGAAAAAGAGGAATTATACCTAATTGCAACTGCTGAGCATCCATTAGGAGCAAGCTTCATGAATGAGATATTTAACAAGGACGAGCTGCCAAAGAAGTTTGTGGGCATATCGCCTGGCTTCAGGAAGGAGATTGGCGCCCATGGCAAGTACACAAAGGGCTTGTTCAGGATGCATCAGTTCAACAAGGCAGAGCAGTTCATATTCTGCCTTCCAGAGCAGTCATGGAAGCTTCATGAAGAGCTGCAAAAGAACAGTGAAGAATTATACCAGGCACTGGGCTTGCATTATCAGGTTGTTAATATATGCACAGGCGACATAGGAACAATAGCCGCAAAGAAGTATGACATTGAAGTTTGGATGGCTGACAACAAGTTCAGGGAGATAGGCTCCAACTCAAACTGCACAGACTACCAGGCAAGGCGTCTTAATATAAAATACAGGGAAAAAGAGGGTCAAGCACCTATTGGCTATGTTCATACTCTCAACAACACTGCATTAGCAACTAGCAGGACAATGATAGGAATAATTGAGCAATACCAGCAGAAGGACGGCTCTTTTGTTGTGCCAAAAGTTCTTGTGCCTTACATGAACGGCCTTAAAGTAATAGGAAAGAAGAAGTAAAACCAAAAACATTATAAATTCTGTTTATTTTTGTTTTGTTTATGGGGGTTTTTGATGATATGCTCAAGGGAGGGGAGAGTCTTTTCAAGAATCCTGTTGCTCTTGACTTTGACTACCAGCCAAAGCTTGTCCCTCACAGGGAGAAGGAGCAGAAGCAAGTAGCAAGCTGTATAAGCCCCTTGTTCCAGGAGCGAAACGGCAGGAACGTTTTTGTTTTCGGTGCTCCAGGCATTGGCAAGACGGTTGCAACAAAGCATATTCTAAGAGAACTGGAAGAAAAAACAGACGAAATAATTCCTATCTACATCAACTGCTGGCAGAAAAACACCACTTACAAGATAGTTCTGGCTATTTGTGAGATAATTGACTATAAATTCACGCAGAACAAGAAAACAGACGAGCTTTTTGAGATAGTCAAGAAGGTTCTAAACAAGAAATGTGTTGTGTTTGTTTTTGATGAGATAGACAAGATGGACGACTTCACATTTTTATACAGCATTTTAGAGGAGATTTACAAAAAATCAATAATATTGATAACAAACGACGCAGCATGGCTCTCAAACTTGGACCAGAGGATAATGTCAAGACTGGCAACACAGTCGCTTGAGTTCAAGCCCTACAATCTTTCTGAAACAAGGGATATACTAAGGCAGAGGATGGATTACGCCTTTGTAAAGGATGTCTTTGAAAGGGAAGCCTTTGAAATGGTTGTAAATAAAACAGTGGAATTAAATGATATAAGGGTTGGTTTGCATATACTCAAGGAATCTGCCAACAATGCAGAGGAAGATTCATCAAGAAGCGTAAAGTTAGAGCACGTTAAAAAGGCTATTGCAGGACTAAGCGATTTTAAAGTAAAAAAGGAGGAAGCCCTTGACCAGGAGGCAAAGTTTGTTCTTGATATTGTTAAAAATAATTCCGGAAAAAAGATAGGTGACATATATCAGGCGTACAAGCAGGCTGGCGGTGATGCTGTTTACAAAACATTCCAGAGAAAGATAAAGAAGCTTGAGCAGGGCAAGTTCGTTATGCTAAACAAGATTATTGGAGGGGCAGAGGGGAAAACCACAATAGTAAAGGTAGCGGACACAACAAAGAAGCTCACTGAATTCTAGAACCTCATCTCAAAATCATCAAACTCATTTCTTGGCTTTTCTTCCTTTACTTCAACATTCTTAACAAAGGAAGCAAAAGAACCCTTTCTGCATGACTTTATGAACTCATTTATCTTATGCTCATCCCCTTCTGCAACCACCTCAACTGTTCCATCTCTAAGGTTGCGCACAAAGCCCTTAACATCAAGCCTTTCTGCCTCTTTTCTTGCGAATTCCCTGTAGAACACTCCCTGGACCTTTCCTGAAACTATGAGATGAACCCTTTTCATTCATTTTGCTTATTGCTTCATGTATTTTAATATTTCGGCATTTTCTTACAAACTCTGAACTAACCGTGCAATTGAAAGTGTAGTTATTTATAAGTAGTTAAAATAGTAAGATTTAAATACAAGTTATTCTTTCAGCAGGCTTCATGGTAAGATTGTCATTAATTGAGCAGGGTGCCAGAGACAGTACCAGTGACTGGAGGTATTCTGGAATAATACAAGCATGTGCACCTCCTAAATCTAAAAAAGGTTTAGTAAGTCAAACAGTTTATTTGGCTGATAATAATCCAATGTATCATGGCATATTTTTATCTGGATGGAGATCAGGAACAAACGTAATTCTTGGAGAAAGAGATCTTGGAGAAATTGAGAGTCTGTCATTCGAGCTTAAAAAATCCTTAGAGGAAAGGCTGAGAAATTTTACTGCTAATGCTGAAAGCTATGGGCTGGGCTGTGATGTTAAGGAACTTGCTGGTGTCCCCCGGGCATATGAAATCAGATTCACCCTAGAAAATACTGAGCTCGCAGAGTTCGCAGTCAATTATGCAAGAAAGGCGCTTTGCGCAGACGCAACCAGGAATCCGCCTGAAATAATCAGGGCTTGTATAGGTCCGTGCGGCAGGGTTAAAAGCGACAGGGCTCTTGACGCCATTGATGCAAACTTTGGCTCAAAATGCAGGAGAACAAGGTACAAGCCTGCTTCTCCAAAGTAGTATGTTTCTCTTTATTAAATATCCATTGGACACTGGACATATGTGCTCGTAGCATATTTAAATCAAGCATTCTGAATCTTGCCTATAAAAAATAAAGAAGGTGATAGCATGACTGACACAACCCTTGAAACAATACAATTGCTTTTCTTTAACCATATTAAGGAGCTTACCAGAAGAAGTTGTATTGAGCAGATTCATAAACAATAACATTTTTAAAGCAAGGGAAACTCCTTTTTTAATAGCATGGAAGTCATAACAAAAGATGAGTTCATAGTGAACAAGGATGAATACTTTGGGAGGATTAAACAGGGTGCTGTGTTCATACATCCAACTGACACCATATACGGCCTTGGTTGTGATGCAACCAATAACCATGCTGTTGCCATGATAAGGAAGATAAAGCAGCGCCAGGACAATCCTTTCTCTATTATAGCGCCTTCAAAGAAATGGATTTACGACAACTGCGAGGTCTCTCAAAGCGCTCTCAAGTGGGTGGAAAAGCTTCCTGGCCCTTACACTCTTATATTTAAGCTAACAAATAATAAAGCTGTTTCTCCTCAGACCAACACAGGCATGGAAACCCTTGGAATAAGGATACCAAACCACTGGTTCAGCAGGGTTGCCACATTAACCGGTTTGCCTATAGTAACAACCAGCGCAAATATCTCAGGAGGGGACTTCATGACATCTATAGACAACATGGATTCTACTATTGGAAGAAAGGTTAGCTTTATAATCTATGAAGGCGAAAAAAGGGGAAGACCATCAACCCTGGTCAATCTCGTTGAGAAAAAGATTGTGGTAACAAAGAGATAATAGGAGGCAATAGCTTTGAAGATTCTTGCTTTTGGCGATATCCATGGAGATATTAACTTAGCTAAGAGCCTGGCTAAGAAAGCTGAGAAAGAAAATGTTGACCTTGTTGTTTTATGCGGAGACATCACCATGGCTGAGAGCTCAACAAAGGAGCTTATCGGGCCTTTTGTGAAAAGAAAAAA
>CAYGWL010000111.1:0-5305 GCA_964353575.1 uncultured Methanosarcinales archaeon
GCTCTTGAGCCTTGTGTCCAAGCCGCTTGTGCATGGCCTGAAAGTCATTCTTCTGAAAACGCAGTCAAATGCCTCTTTAGCTATGGTTCTATAGCGGACACTAAATATGCTGAGAACTCCAAAAACAGCTAAGGCAATTAAGCATATCATTTTAGGTGTTTATTCGAGCTGGCATCCGCTGAGGTTAGCCAGTCTCTCAAGTGTTTGAACTCCTATGTATTCTTCGCCATTGATTACCCATGTTGGGATGCGCTCAACATTTGCTTCACTGCATTTGTCATATTCATAATCGCAGTTAACATATTGCACAAACTTGAATGAGTCTCCGAAAAGCTCCTTCTGGCTCTGGCAATTGGGGCATCGGTCTGTGCCGTACATAACAACCCCCTTCTCTGACAGGCATTGCGCAAGGGTATCATGTTTTGAGTTATTATTATTTCCATTGTTAACACATCCACTTATGAAGATTAATGTGACTACTATTAATGATAATAAGAAAGGTAACAAAAAGGTTTTTCTATTCATTTTTAGCACTGCCCCTGGGCTGCTGGTGCAGTAGTTGATTGCAGGACAGTATCGCATTCCTCAGGCGCTTCCTCAAATCCGCTGCAAAGCGCCCTCTCGTATCCTGCTGGTGTCCTTGCCCCAGCATATTTCTCTCCTTCTACGAATAATGTTGGCGAGCCTGAAACCTGGAGGGTGTTGCCTAACTTCTGGTCTGCTTCAAGAAGCGTTAATGCTTCTTTTTCCTGGCAGGTCTTTATCTTGTTCTTGTCCAAACCAAGCTTGTCAGCAACTCCTGTCCAGCAGGTGTCTGCATTTGCTGATGTGCAATTGCTGTTTATTGCAAGCACGAACTTAAAGTATGTGTCAATTCCAAAATACTTGTTTACGCACATCTCCCTTACATCCTGGTTAAGCTCCTGCAAGCCGTGCATTGAGCAGTATTTCTTTTCCGCATCAATACAACCGCTTCCATCGCCGTAATTGCTGTAAATGACATAGTGCGGATTAAAGTCAGCCTTTCCTTTCAATAGCTGGTAGACCGGCTCTATTATCTCTTCTGCCTGGTTTCCGTAAGGGCAGAAGCTCATTACAAAGAAATCCATCTGAGGCTTGTTGTCTCCTTTTGTTACACCTATTGCCTTGTAGAATGCCTGTTTTGCTTCCTCATTAACATAGTAGGAAGCTCCTGTAACTGAATCAAGTAATTTATAGTAGCTGCCTGCTTTCTCAAAGGCAGCCTGCAGTCTTGTGTTTTCCTGCCAGGTATTGGTTTGCGTAACCTTTTCCTCAAGAAGGTATACTGGAACAACCACTATTCCAAGCTCTTCAACAAGCTTTTTGCCTTCGTCACTGCTAACATCAACATCCCTCTTGCTCATTCCCAGGAAAAGCTTTTCCAATGCAGCTTCAATGCTTGATGTGTCACAGCTTGTGCACTTCTTGTCATTAAGGATTATCATCTCAAACTTTACTGGTTCTGAGAAAACGCACTTGGCATTGCTTTCCCCAGGATTCTCGCACTTACCTACCATTCCTTCCTTAAGGCACTCAGTGTCATCATTGCATGCTATTACGCCCTTGCACGCAGCATTGCCTTGGAGGTTATTGCACAATACCCTTGTCAGGGTTTCAGAATCCCTTTGTCCACCATAATCTTGGCCGTTTATTATAATAGTCGGGCTTCCAGATGCTTCTGCTGCATCAGCCCTAATTATTGATGCAGACAACAATGCCTTGCCCTCAGCACCATCAGCACATGCACTTATCTTTGCTGAGTCAATGCCTGCTTCTTTTGAACAGCTTTCAACACTTCCTGCAAGGTCCTGATAATCCTTGTTCTGACAGGTTATGAAATCATAGTATTTGTCAGGATAATATTTTGCAGCGCAAAGCTGTATTATGTCTCCCTCAACCTCTGCTGCTCCGTGCAGGCTGGAAAAAACACCTGCGCTTGTTTCTCCGGCAATGTAATCTATCTTGAGGTTAATGCTGCCCTTGAGCTTGTCATAAACAGGCTTCAATGCATCCTCAAACTGCACTCCATAAGGGCACTGGCTCATTACATAAAGCTCAACATCAACTTTGCCATGTCCTCCGGTAAGAGAATCAATTATGCCTGGAACAAACTTGAAAGCCAGCACTCCCAAAATCAGAATGCATAAGGCTATAGCACCATATTTAAGGTAAGATTTCTTGATTTTAAAAGTAAAGGCCTTTTCGCCGTGTGTTTTTGCATGCTCCTTATGTTTCATATGTTCTTTATGTCCTCTGTGTTCGCTATGCTCTTTATGCTCACTATGCTCTTTTTCATCGTGAATATGACCGCTTTCTTTATCCATAAAAGCACCCCCGCTTTAGTTATGTTATTTCGTGTTGGGTACTATAAAACCCTATTTAAAGCTTTTGGTTGTTTTAATTATAACTAGAACTTATTCTTTATCCAAAAATTTACCAATATAGTTCATTATCTCTTCTTTCTTCTCTGCATTAATAGAAATTTCTGCACCATAGCCAGTTGGCTTTACAAATAATATTCCTTCCTTAATTAGCTCTTTCACGCAAGCTTTGACTCTGCCTCCCAAATCTTTAGGGAATCCTTTTGGGAGATTACTAATAGATGTGTGGCTATGCTTAAATTTTCCTAAGCGGGTTAGTTTATGCAGAATCTTTCCCTTTATCTCTTCATCACACCACATGAAAGTCCACCAAAACATACTTTGAGTGGAAAGATTTATATACTTTTCTATTGTTCTGGCTTGTGTGGAAGAAAAATCTTTATTATTGCAACTAACTGGAGACATGCCTCTTTTCAAGATAATTGATTTTTTGGTTGAAAATAAAGGCATGGACTTTACCAAGTCGGATATAGCCAGAGGTGCAAAGATATCAAGAGCCTCTTTGTTCAGCTATTGGAAAGAGTTAGAAAAGCGTGAAATTGTTAGAGTAACACGCCAGTTCGGCAAGACAAGACTCTACACTTTAAATTCAAAAAGCATAATTACCAAAAGAATACTTGACTTAGAAAAGGCATTGATTTCAGAAGCCCTTGAAAAAGAAGTTCACAAGAAGGTTTTAGTCAGAGCATAATTCTTCCTTTAATAAAATTTGTTTGTTTCACTAAAAACATTTAAATAATAACAACAAAACCAGATTTATTCATGATACCCTACCAAACCTTTCCATCCATTGACCTTGGATTTCTTCACCTCAAGACCTGGGGAGTTTTCGCAGCCCTTGGTTTTTTGGTGGCAATACTGCTGAGTGTCAGGAAGGCAAAGACAAAAAAGGAGAAAGAGCATCTCTACAATCTCTCAATAATAATACTTGCTTCAGCCATAATCGGCTCAAGGATGCTTTATGTTGCTGAGTTCTGGAAGGATTATGCTTATAATCCTCTGCAAGTCCTTAACCTCTTCACAGGCGGCTTGAGCTTTTACGGCGGATTTATACTGGCAATTGTGGCTGCTTATATCTACATCAGGATAAACAAGCTCAATTTCTTTGTGCTTGCTGACAAGATGGCTGCTCCCATGGCTCTTGGCTTAGTATTTGGAAGGATTGGCTGCTTTTTAGCAGGAGACCATCTTGGCTTGGAAGCAGATTTGCCTTGGTCAATAATGCAGCAAGGAGCTTTGAGGCATCCTGTAACTTTGTATCATTTGTTAAGTTTGCTGTTGTTACTTTCAATATTAGTGATTATGGAAAAGAAGAACATAATAAAAAAGACTTTTCCAGGAATTTTATTTTTGTCTTTTACAACATACTACGGACTGCACAGGCTAATAATTGATTCATTCAGGCTTGATCCAAGGTATTTCCTAAACCTAACAGAAGCGCAGATTTTATCTGTGTTTTTGCTGCTGGCTTCAATGGCATTCCTGGTTCTGAAAATAAAGAATAGAGACAATACTTGAACTGAATCATGATTATTCTCCAAACTGCTCAATAAGCTCATAAGTCTCATCAAGCAGCCTTTCTGCGACATGGGGCTGTAAGATTACCCAGTGTTTATGCTCTTCATCAGCTGGTTTTGCAGCAGCATCAAGAGGGTTTCCTTCTGAATCCAATAAAGTGCCATAAGCAGACACTGTGCCGTTATCATTTTTTCTAACGTCATGTACGTTAATATATCCCTGCGAAGAAACCTCAAACTGTCTGCGGCTCATCTCTTCAGAAGCGCGGTATCCTTTAAAGTCTGCGGCGCCATCCCCGCCGTAAGGAACTTCCACGCCATCACCCCATGATTCAGGCAAATCCTGAAATGCCTCAACCAATTCATCAATCACGTCTTCAAAGCCTGCCAGTGATTCCAAATGGCAGTATAAGGTAGTCATCAAAGGGTATTCGTCCACTTCAACTACATCAAACCATTGGACCGGAATATCAACCAACCTGTCAACTTCTGAAGGCCTTACTGCAATAACATCTTCTTCTTCGAATAACATCTCTTCATCAAACATATCATAGATTGGTTCAGTTACTCTCTTCCGCGCCCTTCTGCCGTCAATATTTACAACAAATCCGTACGCCTGCAGCTTCCCTTCTTTTATTATTACGTCCAATATCCTCAGGCTGTCAGTGCCTCCCCAGGGCGCCTGAATCCACAAAACCTGCTCTTTGTCCACTATCCTGTTAAATAATTCAAGTGTATCCTCGGCAAGACCCATATAATCACCCAAATAAATGGAAAGAATATCTGGTTTATAATTCTATTGTTTTAGACACTGCTGTGAAATCAATAACAAAACTGAGCCTAAGGTAAAAAAGAAATATTTATTAACTCTTCTTGATTCTCCATCAGGATTATGAAACTGAAATGGGTTAATTTGTTTCAAACAGGCTGGATTTACGTTGAGTTAGAAGAACCTGTTTTAATTGATGACTTTGCAGCGTATTTGGCAGATGTTTATACCTCATTCAATGGAACTCCGGCTCTTGTTGGAGATGTTACTCATGAAATTGATCCAAAAAGCATACTCGAGGACCCTAAAACATTAAGCACTATCTTATCTGTTGGTCCAGAACAAGATCCCACTCTGTTTCTTATCCCAGGCACAAGAAAGTTTGAAACACCGATATACACAATAAAACAACACAGTTTTTATGCCCCGGATTATAGAAGCATTGAAATCCCAGAAGAAATCAAAAAATTAAGTGGCCATCTGAAGAGGATGTTAAATAACTCTGAAGTTCATTAACACAACAAGATAACTTCTCTAAATAAAAAGATATTTAAACAGCAAACCAAAAACATTCTTCGGTGGTTTCATGAAAGAAAATGCTTTTATTGCTGCCAAGA
>CAYGWL010000112.1:0-4484 GCA_964353575.1 uncultured Methanosarcinales archaeon
TTGCCACTGGAAAGAGTTTTGAAAGCCAGCTTTTTCAGAGCATCTTTTTTTATGAGGATACAGCCCAGGCCAACATACTTTATCTCCATCAATCTTTCAGTTTCAACATCATCAAAGCTGAGCTGCTTCCTTAGCTCGTCTGCGCTTTTCACTTTTTGCTGTTTTATCTTCAAGGCAGCATCAGGATACTTCATGGGATTTGCAAGTATCTCCTCGAACTCTTTTTGCTTGAGCCAGGTGTAGGCAACCGGAACAACTGTTCCATCGCTTCCTTGGTTAAAGTAAACTCCTGACACAATGTCTTTTTTCTGGTTGAGCAGGGTGGATATTGCATTCTTTGGAGGAATTATGTCCTGCTCCACACTAAGCAAGTAATCGTATGCGCGCAGGGTTAGCTCCTTGAGAACATTCCTTGCCTTTGCCATGCTCTTCTCCTCACTGTCCTCAGGCTTTATCTTTATAACCGCTGTTCTTTTTTTGTGGATTTTTTCAAAATAAGCGTCATCCTTGGAGTAATCAACCATGACAAGGTCGTAGTTGTCATAGCTCAACTCCTTGACACCTTTCAGAAAGCGGTCTAAGCAGTAGTTATACCTCTTATTAGTAATGCATCCAACAAGCACTTTGGGATTCATTTTATTTTTGTAAATTAATTACATACTCTCTTTGTTCAATAATTAAAAATTAGCCCCGCCAGGACTTTCGTTCCTTTTTGGTTAAACTTTTCCTAAAAGGTTATTCGAACCTGGGTCGCATGGTCCAGAGCCACGCATGATTGGCCGCTACACTACGGGGCTATGAGCATTGGTATTTCTGCCTTTTTTTAAATAGTTTTCTATATTAGAAAGATATTTAAATACCCTAAATTTCCTCTTTCATATATTCGGGGTGATTTTAATGAAGATGAAAGAACCAAATTCACGCTTTGTAAAGGTAAGATGCCCAAAATGCAAGAATGAGCAAATCATATTCGGTAAGGCAAGCACAAAGGTCAAGTGCCTTGTTTGCGGCAGAATCCTGGCAGAGACAACCGGAGGAAAGTCAAAGATTCGCTCAAGGATACTGGAGGTATTGGAGTAATGCTCTTCAAAAGAAGGGGCTTTCCGGAAGAGGGGGAGATTGTTCTTTGTACTGTAACCAGGGTTGATAAGCATTCTGTTTTCGTGACTTTGAATGAATACAGCTACAATGGCTTGATACACATATCAGAGATATCTCCAGGAAGGATAAGGAACATAAGGGATTTTGTTATAGAGGGTAGGCAGGTTGTTTGCAAGGTTCTTAATGTTGATGAGGCAAAAGGGCAAATAGACCTGTCATTGAGAAGGGTCAATCTTGCCCAGAAAAAGGAAAAGCTGAGCCAGGTGAAACAGGAGCAAACAGCTGAAAAGATACTTGAATTTGTCGCTGATAAGCTTAAGAAGGACAAGCTTGAGCTCTACAAAGAGGTTTCACAAAAAGTTTTGAAAAAATATAATTCCCTTTTCGAATTCTTCCATGCAGTTGTCAACAGCGAGGCAAGCTTTGATGAGATGGATGTTGATAAAACAGTTTCAAAAGCCCTGAATGATGCAGTAAAGCTGAGAATGAAACCAACACAGGTTGAGGCAAGGGCTATGCTGAGCCTGGAGAGCTTTGCCCCTGACGGAGTTAACATAGTGAAGAAGGCAATAAAAAAATCCATGGAAACAAACAAAAATGTCAAAATAACCTACTTGGGCTCAGGAAGGTATAATGTTGCTGTTTCCGCAAGGAACTACAAAGAAGCTGACGGAATTATTGAAGAAGCACTCAGCCAGGCAATAGCGTGCATCAAGTCTGATGGCGGAAACGGGAGTTTCAAGAAATGAAACACATACTAAAATGCAGTGTTTGTGGACAATACACCATGAAAGATGCGTGTTGCGGCAGGAAAACAATAAATCCAAAGCCAATGAAATTCAGCCCTGAGGACGCATACGGAAAATACAGGCGTGAGGCAAAAAAACCAGAGCTTAAGATGAGGGATTTGCTATGAGCATTTGGAAAATAACCATGTTCGGAAAAAAACCCAAGCTTAAGAATCCAATACTCATAACCGGGCTTCCTGGCATTGGAAATGTCGGGAAAATCGCAACAGACTTCATAATAGACAAGCTCAAGGCAAAAAAGCTTTATGATATCTTCAGCTACTCATTTCCCCATTCTGTTTTTGTTACAGAGAACAACCTTGTTGAGCTCCCAAACATTACGCTTTACTATGCGGAAGCAAAAGCAAAGAGACCAGCGCTTATGCTATTGGGAGGAGACGTTCAGCCAATGGAGGAAGAGAACAGCTATGTTTTCTCGGAAAAGGTTCTTGACCTTGTTGAAGAGCTGGGATGCAAAGAGATAGTAACCCTTGGAGGAATTGGACTGCCGACAATACCACAAAGCCCAAAGGTGTATTGCACAGGAAACTCAGCAGAGCTCATAAAGAAATACACAAAAGGTACAAATGTAACAAGCAAGCTCTATGGAGTTGTTGGCCCAATTATAGGAGTTTCAGGCCTGCTGCTTGGCTTGTCGCAAAAAAGGAAAATCAAAGCGGTTTCCCTGCTTGCAGAAACCTACGGGCACCCAGTATACTTGGGCATAAAGGGCTCAAGGGAGATAATCAAGGTGCTTAACAAGAAGCTTAACCTGTGTCTGGACATAAAAGACATGGACAAGGAGATAGATGAAATAGAGTCAGAGATAAAGAAAAAGCTAAAGATGCCCCTGAAGGCATTCAAGTCAGCAAAGATGCCTTTTGGAGAGGACGTCAGCTATATAGGATGAATTCTGCTAAAAACCGCTAAAAAATTCCTTGACCTCAGGACGCTCATATGCTTTAATTAGATAATTAGACAATTTGCCAGGATGCTCCACACTTAATATTTCTCCTTCTCGCATTAATCTCACACGACTCCCCTGAGTTGTATAGCTTCCTCCACTCTTTATCTCAAAAACTTCTGCAATCTTTTTCCTGTCCTCTTCTGTTAATGAAAAAATATGATTAACATAAGCTTCTTCTCCCTGCATCCTGCCAATCCCGAGAATATACTCACCCAATTCTCCTTTTGGTTCTTCACACCAGCGGTATTCCTGAGGCAAAAACCAGAAACGTTCGCCTGTGCATATATTGCCCAGATGCCGCGTCTCAGTCAGAATAAAACAGGTGTTGGAGGTTGCATGAACGCTGATTCCTTCCAATCCTTCCAATTCATCAAGTCTGACATTTCTAGGTTCATCTAGTTTGAGTTCTTCCAGAAATTTTGCTACGTCTACCATAAAAATCACCCTTAAACAATTTGCTAAAGTTTGCAGAATCTTTTTATTTCTTCTTCCTTCCCAGGCTCAAAATCATAGTCAAGCATGGCTCCTGTGGCTTCCTTCACCTGTAAGTATTTTCGCAAGTTTAATGTTACCACATCTCTTCCTTGGTAAGTTACAATATGGCTGATTTCTTGTGTTTTTCTAAGAATGCTTGCAAGTCCTTTTAAATCATCACTGCTTACTGGGAAGACATGCCTGAGGTTTATTGTCCCCGTTTCTTTTTTCTCCCTATCCCTTTCGACTACGCCAATGCCCAGGACATAATCCGTTTCAGTATCAAGTTCTATTCTGCTTCGCTCAAGAGGTTCCAGCCATTTAGGCCTTTTCCCAAACTCAGCCAGCATTAAGTAAAGGTCAGCGGTTCTATAGCACTGCTCTTCACACAGCTGGCTTAATTCTTCTGCGATGATATCAACTCCCATTAAATCCACCCCCAAAATTCTTGGTGCATGGTAATGAAGCCCTGCTTTTAAAGCTTTTGCTGACTTTCCGGGCTTAAAGCAAAAAACCAAAAACTATTAATAGTGATTGCCCTAATTTTTTCCATAAAGAGGTGAAGCATGGATTTCAGGATAAGAGGAATAAGGGCAAGAGAAATTCTTGATTCTCGCGGAAATCCAACAATAGAGGTTGAGGTATCAACACACAACCACACTGGAAAGGCAATGGTGCCGAGCGGTGCATCAACAGGAAAGCACGAGGCATTAGAGCTGAGGGATAATGAAAAAAGATACCTTGGCTTGGGCGTTCAGAAAGCAGTTGACAATGTTAACAGAATTATTTCTAAAAAACTAAATGGAATGGATGTCAGAGAACAAGAAAGCATAGACAAAACCATGATTGAGACGGATGGAACGCATAATAAGTCAAAACTTGGCGCCAATGCAATGCTGGGCGTAAGCCTTGCAACAGCAAGAACAGCTGCACTTTGCTATGAAAAACCCCTTTACATGTATTTGAGTAGCATCACCAAAAACAAAGAATATTCAGTCCCAGTGCCTTTCATGAACATAATCAATGGAGGAAAGCATGCTGACTCAAAGTTAAGTTTCCAGGAATTCATGATAGTTCCAATGGGAAAGGACTTTAAAGAATCATTAAGAATGGCTTCTGAAACATACCACACGCTTAAAAAAATTATCAAAAAA
>CAYGWL010000113.1:0-3563 GCA_964353575.1 uncultured Methanosarcinales archaeon
GGAGAAAGCAGTGGTGATATTTAAATTAGTATCTCAAATCATTTTGAGTTTCCTGTGTTTTTTGTAGCTTGTCTAATTTTTCTTTATCCTGGCTACAAAAAAGCCCTCAGTATCATTGTCCTGAGGCCATATTCTGAGGCAGTTTTTAACGCTTTCACTATATTTATTGTTTTCAAATTCCATTATTGGCTTTGATGATTTTAATCCTTTAATATTTATTCTTTCAATTTCTATATCTTTTTCATACTTATTAACAATGAAATCAATTATTCCTTCATCTTCCTCTGGCTCAAGTGTGCAGGTTGAGTAAACCAGTGTTCCATTTGGCTTTAGGATGCTGAGGGCTGTTTCAATCAGCCGCCTTTGTATGCCCGCAAGTCTCTTTACCATCTTTGGGTTCCATACCTCAAAGGTTTTCAGGCTTTTTCTTATTGTGCCGGTTCCAGAGCATGGTGCATCAACAAGGATTTTGTCAAAATTCATGTTTTTGAAGGAGTAGCCATGCATTAGTGTGACTATGGCGTTTGTAACGCCTGACCTCTGGAGGTTCATTGACAATGGCCTTAGCCTTATTCCGCTAACATCATTTGCAACAAGCATTCCTTTGTTCTTCATCATGGCTGCTATCTGGGTTGCCTTGCTTCCAGGAGCAGCGCACATATCCAAAACAATCTCCCCGGGCTTTGGTTCCAGCACAATTGGCGGTATCATTGATGCAGCTTCCTGCACATAGAAATATCCCAGGCTGTGCTCAACAGTATTTCCTATATCTCTTCTCTCCCCTTGCCTGTGCTCTATCCAGAATCCCTCAGGCCACCAGGGAATTTGTTCAAGTTTCCAGTTTTTCTCCAGCTTTTTCTTTAAGTCATCAACACTGATTTTGATAGTATTTACGCGTATAGACCTTTTCAAAAAAGAGAGGGAATACTTCATGAAAACATCATAATCTTTTCCCAACAAATCCCTGTATCTCTTTTCAAACTCTGGCTTTATTTCCAGTTTCTCAGCTCCAGGGATTGGTTTTGGTTCAGCCATTTTTGGTGTTAATACTGCTCTTATTAAAAATCTTGTTAAAAGCATATTTCATAACACACATAATCTTAAATATTTCTGAACATTGTTTAATGACGAACTTGGAGGTGGTTTTAGAATGGTTGAAATCTGCGGTTATGATATCCTACCAGGACAGGTTATTGTTTACAAAAAGAAAGGCAGCAGGCGTTTGGAGGAGATTTATGTGCAGGGATTCAGAAAGGATCATGGGCAGGACATAATTGATGTGCAGCATTTAAATCCCCAGTTTCTTCCTGGTGTGCGGAGCTGGATTTTCCCTGACGAAATATACAAGGTTGTTGTAGTTGAGGCAGAGAAGGTGCCTCTTGAAGCCATGAATGCCCTGAACAACGGACTTGTGCTTGATAGACTTATCAGCGAACACGCACCAAAGTAGCGCATAATCAAAAGCTTTAAATATTCTTTACTATTTTATAATAATAAATAAATATTAAACAATATGCAGGGGTGGTTTGAAAATGGTTGAATACGGACCTAAGGACATAATAACATATTGCCTTATCGAGAAAGATGGGAGCAAACACGCTTTCTATATGCTTTATGTGACTGGAGTTTCTGACAATGTTATCACAGGTATAGACCTTAATAGGTGCCATTTTGGAGATTACGGTGGAAAATTAACTGTCACTCTTGATGACACTTGCTGTGTTTACAGTGTTGAAAAATCAGGGGTTAGTGAAGAGACAATGAAGGACATTGTACAGCAAGAGAGGGCTTATCCAGGAAGATTGATGGAGTTCATCAGTCCCTTAAAGAGGACTTCCGAAAGCGTGACTTTAACCGTTAAAAAGGAAACGCCAATTAAAGGTTTAGACAGAATACTGGACAAAATACGGAAAAGGTTTAGGTAGGGCTTACTTGAACTTTTTGCTCATATACGCGCCGTCTTTTTTGTATCCTAACTTCTTGTAGTACTCCCTGGCGCCTATGCCGCTTATTACCAATATCTTATTGGCATTAAACTTCTCCTTTGCAATTGCCTCTGCCCTTTCCAAAAGCATCTTTCCCAGGCCCCTGTGCTGTATGTGTCCTGTTTCTCCAATTGCTGTTGCTCTTCCATAAACATGAAGCTCCCTTATTCCAACGCTATTTTTTGTTATCTCCTTTCTGAATGACTTGTAGGGTTTCCTTAATCTGCAGAATCCCAGCAGCAAATCATTCTTTGTGTCTTCTGCTGATATAAATACTTCAATCCCTTTGCTTGCTTCATAGTATCTTTGCTTTATTTTTATGTTCCTGAAGTCAATCTTTCTGCCTTTTGGCTCTCTGCATCTTATGCACCTGCACTTTATCCTCTCTTCTTCCATTATCTCTGCAACATACTGCCTCAGGTTTGTCCTCTCAACGCCTGCTGATGTTATGTTTGTTGGTATGTCTCTCTGGACTCTCATTACCCTGCAGTATTCTGGAATGAATTGCTTTGCTTTGGCTATGAGTTGTGCTGCATGCTCTGCTGTCAAAGGCTTGTACCATCCCTGCTTCCATTGTTCGTAAAGAACTGTTCCAGGCATGACCATGCAGGGATATATCTTCAATGCGTCTGGCCTGAAGTCAGGGTTTTCAAACAATTCATCAAACATGTTAACATCATCATTGAAGCTTGAGCCAGGAAGCCCTGGCATTATGTGGTAGCCGACTTTTAAGAATGAATCTTTCAGCAGCTGTGTTGCTTTAATGCTTTCATAAACCCTGTGCCCTCTTTCTATCCTGTGGAGCACTCTTTCGTAGATTGTCTGCACTCCGAGCTCAACCCTTGTTGTCCCAAGCTTGAGCATTTGGTTTATGTGGCTTTCATTGCAGTAATCAGGCCTTGTTTCTATGCACAGGGCAACGCATCTTATATTTGCTTTTTCATTAGTTTTTAATTCCTTTTCTAGTTTTAATCTTTGTTTTATCTTTTTTAGTTTATTATGAATGCTAATAATTCTATTCTTATCGCCAACCTTCCCAGGCAGCCCAAAGAATTCTTTGAACTTGATAAAGTTGAACAGATCATTCTCATAAAACATCTTGGAAAAGTCATTCATTGCCTTAAAAGCATATCCAACAAACTCGTTCTGGTACTTTGCTGGAAAGCTTGGGAATGTCCCTCCCATTATTATTAATTCCGCCTTTTCAGGGCTGTGTCCAAGAACAATATATTGCTCAAGCCTGTTGAAAACTTGAATGTAAGAATCATAATCAGCCCTTGCTGCTCTCATTGAAGCTGGCTCATTTCCAGTGTAGCTCTGGGGAACATCTCCAAAGAAGGATTTTGGCCCTCCAGGGCAGTATAAGCATTTGCCATGAGGGCATTTTGCTGGCTTTGTCATTATGGCTATGGCAGCAACCCCTGAAATAGTGCGGGAGGGCTTTGTCATGAGCTGTGTTCTTAGTTTTTTTATATCTTCCATTGACATATGAGTTAGTATCTCAATGTCTGTTGGTATGTTTGTTACTTTGTATTTTTCGCAAAGCTTAATCTTTAGATTGTTTAACTCCTGCCTCTT
>CAYGWL010000114.1:0-7396 GCA_964353575.1 uncultured Methanosarcinales archaeon
TAATGAGCTGGAGAAAACATGCCAGCGCCTGGTGATTAAAAACCAGGAGATGCGCATAATGTCTGACCATGAAGAAAGGCTGGGCAATGCAGTGGCAATATTTGACAGAGAAAGGGCTTATCTTGCTGACATAATGGAGCATGCGCAGGAAACCCAGAGCATATACCAGTTCAGCAAAGAGCTCAAGACAGGTGTTGCATCAGTTCATGACTCAGCAAGCAGCTTGTCAGGCATGGTCTACAACTTTGTTGGAAGGGTGCTCCAGAGCTCCCAGGAGATTGCAAGAATGGAAGCCAGCATGGAGAATGACAGGATGATGCCCAAGATACTTGAAGGGCTTTCAAAGAACTACGGCATAAGCCTCACAGGAACAAGGGCTCAAATACCCAGCTTTGTTAGCGCAGCAGAGATGGTTGTCAAGAGCGCTGGAACAGCGTGATTATTTTTTGTTTTTTTATTTATTAATTAATGTTAAGATTTAAATAGTTCAAAATAATAATAACCGTAAAATAAAAGCAAAATGGAAAATTTTCCGGAATTAAAGACTTTTAAAAATGATGGGAAAATGAAAATAAATTTGAAAATGATTAATGAGAACCTGCTCAAAATATTTTATTGGGTGCTAATTGTTTTATTTGTACTGTGGGTAATTTATCTTTTAAAAGGAAAATGGTAAAAATAAAAGGCATAAGTGATATAATAAACTTTATTTTATTAGTAATAACTTTTATAATAGCATTATTTCTCATCCATGCATTAATACTGAAAATAAGCGGTCATAGTCCAGACAACACGGTAGTTATAAGTTGGTTTTTGGCTATCATAGCTGCCGTGCAGGTATTTAACCTCAAGGTTTTATTTGACCTACAAAAAACAGTTTACAAACACCTCGGAGAGCACCGTGGCTATAGAATAGCTAAGAATAATCAGCAAAAAACTTAAATACCAAGGCAATTTCTAAAGATTTTATGAGGGGTGTAAAGGAATTAAAGCGAGGAGACTGGGTATTGCACAATGGCGAGCCATACAGAGTTGAGAGAAAGGAAACTGTTCCTGTTGGAACGCACAGCCACTCCAAAATAAGGATTGAGATGGTATCCTTGTACGGAAAAAAGGACTCTGTTCTTAAGAAGCCGGGAGATGTCATGGAGGACATTGAGGTTATTAGAAGAAGGGGACAGGTTATTTCCAAAACAGATAAAGATGTGCAGATAATGGACCTGGTGAGTTATGAAACTTTAAATGCAGACATAGATGAAGAACTTTTGGAAAAAATTAATGAAGGGGATGAAGTGAGTTTTGCTGAGATAAAAGGCATTGTAAGAGTTCTGGATAAAAGATAAGAAGGTTGCAAGCTTTAACCTTTAACAAACAGAAAGTGCTTCTCGTTGCCGCTCATTTCATGGAGTATCCTCTTTATTATTATGGACTCTGGCTCTGGCATGAGCTTTACCCTCTTCTTAATGTCCTCAAAGCTTTCAAAGGGCTTGTTCTTCCTTTCCTCAATAACCTCCCACATCCTCTTCTTGCCTAAGCCCGGAAGCAGTTCCAGGGAGTGCATTCTCGTGCTTAATGGCATTGCTGTGTTGAAGAACTCAACAAACTTCTTCTCATTTTTTCTGACCACGTTCTTAACAACAAACTCAAGCTCTGCCCTTGCAGTGCTTGTAAGCCTTCCTGGATCCAGCTTGCCGTTGATGTGGTGTATCTGCTCTCTTTTGCCCTCTCCTATGTAGACTTCGTCATGCGGCTGAAGCTGAACATCCTTTTTCGTAACAAGCTCTAATAGCACAAAGTGCTCCTTGCCCATAGCTTGCACTATTGGTGTCTTCAGGTGCGCTGGCCTTGTGTCAAAAGGATATCCATTGGGCAAAAAGTCCAGCACAATTGCATATTCCTCATGGGCTCTGTGTTCCATATCTAATAAGATTATTAGGATTCATATATAAATTTTGTTAAAAAAAGCAGAATTACTTCACAAAGCTCTTAACCGCTTCAACAACCTTTTCCAGGTCATCAGAGCTTAGGCTGACTTCAAATCCCTGGAGAATGAGCTTCAGGTCATCTTTTGTAATGGGCATCAAGTCAATTATCTTGTTTATGTGCATGTCCTTGAGTCTTGATAACTTCAGGCCCTCAAGCTTCTTCTTTAATTCTTCTCCCTGCTTTGGGCTGAGCTCAACGAACATCTTTAGGTATTCATCTGTCTTTGCTGACCTCAAGCCAAGCTCTGCGTTCCTTTTCCTTATCTTCTCAATCTCCTGCTTGAGCTCAGGCATGCTCATGGTCTTTTCATCTTCAATATTGACAGGCATTTTATTTCAACCTCTTCAGATGCACAGGATGGATTATTAAAGCTTTTTGCTTTCCGCAATCCTTTATCATGACTTCATAGCAGCCGCCCTTCTTTGCTCCAACCACTCCCATCTTGCCGTGGAAGCGGTGGAAATACATTCCTTTCTGGTAGCTTGGCTCTGCCTTCAAGACAACTTTCTCTCCTGGCTTGAGATCCTTAAGAAAGTTCCTTATGCTCAGCTTTCCCTTCTCAGTCTTCTTCTGGGTAAGCACATAACGGCTCTTCCTGCGCCTTGAACCTGTTCTTTTAACCATAATTCAAATTGAGAAAGAGGAAGGGTTTAAAAAGATTGCGGTTATCTCCTTTGTTGCCTTGATGCAGGAGCATACCGCCTCATTCTTGGAACAATATTTTGTAGTTCTATGTAATTGGCAATTGTGACAGTAAGCACAAGATAAACTTTATAAAGATGTTCAAAGTAATTTTTAAGAGCCATGCGCTCACTCACATCAGTTGCTATGGTACGAGAATATACTAATCTTTTAATATTGTTCCAAGCATTCTCCTCGTCTCTTCCACCAAGAAGAAACTGTTCTGGTGTGTTTGAATTAATCTCTTTAAGATAACTGTCAAGATTTTTGTAAGCCTCTTTTACTTTTTTGTTGAAACTTAGTCTGGCGAGTGTTCTGTTATGTCTCTGGATCAAGGTATTTGCATGGGCAATAAAATTAGTAAACGTGGTTCTATTAAAAGGATCTTTTTTACGCATTTCTCTTTGAATGTCAGTAAGTTTTTCAATTTTCATGAATTTCAGTAAGTTTCTTGTCTCTCCCAATGGATTCCTTGTGCTTCTCAAGTATGCAGTAAAACCTGGAGGTAAACTATTCAAATCGTGAACCAATGCTCTCCAATCAGTTTCAAAATCTACTTCGCTCCATCCGCTTACAGTAACTGTTGCTGGGCTGCCGTCAGGATTGGTTATTGTAACATTTCCTGATGTAGCAGTGCTAGTTCCACCTGTTGCACTTCCGCCTGTTGCATCGGCATCGCCTCCAGTAGCAGTGGTATCACCTACAGAACCTCCACCGCCTCCACCTCCAGGTGGAGGAGTGACAGGAGGAGTAGTACCGCCTCCGCCGCCTCCAAAACCGCCAAAGCCTTTTACTAAATAGTAAATGAACATGCCCATCAGGACAAGCATAGTCCAGGGATAAAGAAAGTCAAAAAAACTCATGAATCCTGCTGGAACTGCCGCCATTTTTATTTAAACCTCCTTATAAGGTAAGGTAGCATTGGGATAATTATATAGCCTGTTCCGGCAATACCTGCGTAGTGAATGGCTGTAAGGCTGGAATTATAAGCAATCCACCACATCATGTACATAAGCATAAGGCAGATGCCTGCTTTCAACCAGGGATGTATGCTCATTCTAAGCAAATATATTGAAAGCCCAAGAACTGGAATAAAGAGCACTAATGCGCCTATCTGCCCATACTGCACTCCTGCACCCACCATAACTTTGGCTGGCATGAATAAAACAGACATAAAGGCAAGTATTAAGGATAATCCCAAGCCAGGCCTTTGGGCCATCCAGTTAAAC
Source organism: uncultured Methanosarcinales archaeon (assembly GCA_964353575.1). Taxonomy (GTDB): domain Archaea; phylum Nanobdellota; class Nanobdellia; order Woesearchaeales; family CAYGWL01; genus CAYGWL01. The sequence goes on from CAYGWL010000114.1 coordinate 3,897, forward strand.
TGGGGATTTGCATTGCCTAGCATCTTAAAGACAGAGTAGTAGACAATGAAGAGGAAAAAGAAGATAAGCGCTCTGAGCGTGGCAAGAAAGTCAGCTTGTTTCTGCGCCCAAGAAAATGAGAACACCGTCTTGAGCCCGTTTGAAAGAAGCGTGAATGGATCTTGTGGAGCAGGCACCTGAGCAAGAACTGTTGGAACAAATATTGAAAATATAATAAATAAGATAATTAAGGATGCTATTTTTCTCTTCATCACAACACCTTCTTTTACTTAGCGATTAAATTATAATAAAGGTATATAAACTTTTCTATTTTGTAGTGGATAATGTTCAATAACAGAAAAAACAAAAGTTTTAAATACTAATTTTATAAGTTTATGCTTATGGTCGCAATACCTCTCATAGGCACAGTTACAAACCTTCCAGGCTTAATACTTCCTTCTATAATAATGGGCTTGATATTGGGAGCACTAGAGATGTTCTTTGTCTACCAGGATGAGATGAGCATGGGCATACTTGCAATAACCCATGCCCTGCACACTTTTCCCTTTACAATACTCTTTGTGTTTCTAAACATGCATGTTGAGATAATCATGAAATTCCTTCCAATGCTGCCTTCAACACCAGTGGTTATTTTGGGCATTAGAATTGCAATTGGACTACTTGCCCTTATAAAGATTGCAGGAGCAGCAGCATTAGTCAAGGGCTCAATGATTGGAGAGAAATGGATTCACTGCATAATAATCGCTGCTTTGATAGTGGCAGCGCCTTATGTCTGGACTTATATTGGTCCTGCAGTTGGGCTTGGTTGAGCTACCATACGCTAATCAACTAATTCCTCAATTTCTTTTAACTTCTTTGGATTCAAGCTAACTTCCAAGCCATAGTGCGTTGGTTTGGATAAGAGTAAGCCTTCTTTAAGAAGTTCTTTTATTGCTTTTTTTATCTCTTTGGAAACCTTCAGCTCATTGGAGAGGCCTTTTGGCAGATTATTGATATTTGTGTGCTTATGCAGCCACATTCTTTTCCTGTATAATTTTCTAACAATGAACTTCTTAATAATTAACCTTTTTTCCATAAAACTTCTGAAAAGGAGCACTCATATTAATAATTTTCGTTTTGTAAGCTATGGTTATTACAATAGAAATATTTAAATATAAGTATGTAGTTAGCTCTTGCAATGAAAGAAAAAAGTGTATTTGCGGAATACTTTGGGGATTACCCTCTAATCAGAGTATTAGACTTCTTAATCTTGGGCAGGGATATGGATTATAGCATGACTGAAATATGCAAAAATGCTGGTGTGGGCTGGACAGCATTTTCTGAAATATGGCCTCACTTAGTTGAGAAAGAAATAGTTGTTTTTACGAGAAAAATAGGGAATGCAAAACTATTCAAACTAAACACAAAAAACCATTGGGTAAAAGAACTAAGAAGGATGGATACTGTTATCACTAAAATGGAAACAGAGAAGTTTCTTTCAAAACACAAACAATCTAATAAGAAAGCGCTGAGCACTGTTTCTGAGTAAACTTTTGTGCCAATATCTACATACTGATATAATTTCTCAAAACCAAAAGTTTTATATACATAATATTAAATATAATAAGAATTATAATAAAAAACATAAAATTATGTATAATATCACAGATTATTAAATTAGTATACATAAATGGTATAAAATATATGGAAATAGTGTATAGAGATACATAAATAGTATAAAGGGATACATAAATGGTTAAGCTGCAGTATGACCAGAATGAGCAGTTCAAGATAACTTTGCCTAAGCAGATAATGAAGGCAAAGAAGTGGAAAAAGGGCGACGAGCTTTCTATTGAGTTTGACAAGGAGGGGAATCTTGTTTTGAAAAATGATACCAGAACTCATGCTTAAACATAGAAGTCAATACTCTCACAAGGGAGAGAATGGAAGTGTCATGATTATCGGCGGAAACATTGAGTATGTGGGGGCGGTTATGTTGGCTGGAATGGCAGTGTTTCGGAGCGGAGTTGACTTGGTTGTCATAGCTGCCCCTCATAAAGTTTCGTGGGCAATAAATACATTCTCGCCGGATTTGATAACAAAGAAGTTTTCAGGGGATTATTTTGTCATGAAGCACGCAAAGCAGGTAATAAGATCAGCAAAAGATTTTGATGCTGTTTTGATTGGAAATGGCTTGGGTATGAGGAAGGAGACATTAAATTTCTCAAAGCAGGTTATTAAAAACATAAACAACAACAAAGTAATAGATGCTGATGCCATAAAAGCCATGGACATCAGGGCAACTAAGAACTCAATAATAACACCTCATTCAAGAGAGCTGGAGATAATGCTTAAGAACAATAATATTGATGTTAATAAATTTAAAAAAATAAAAATCAGCAACTATGAAGAAAAAGCAAATTTCATCAAGAAAAATCTCAAGGGCTTTTTGGAAAATAATAATGTGATTTTGTTGAAGGGAAAGCTTGATATTGTCGTGAGCAAAAATAAAACTTACTACAACAAAACAGGCAATGCTGCCATGAGCGTTGGAGGAACAGGCGATGTGCTTGCAGGCATATGCGCTGGATTGCTTGCCCAGACAAAGGACCTTTTCAGGTCTGCCTGCATAGCTGCTTATGTCAATGGAAGCATAGGCGATGCGCTCTTCAAAAAAACAGGATATGGCTTTATAGCTTCAGAGATGCTTGATTACATTCCAAAGGAGTTGATGAAGCATTACAAATAAGCTTATGAACAGTTTGGCAGAGCTCAGGAAAAAATCAAGGCTCTTACCACCCATAATCCGCATAGGAAAAAACGGGCTCACCCAGCAGCAATTGAGTGAGATAAAAAAGCTGCTGGAAAAGAAAAAGATAATAAAGATAAAGATGCTTAAGAGCGCTGACCTGAGCAAAAAGGAGGAGGTAATAAAAGAAGTGGTAGAGAAAACAAACTCAAGACTTGTAAGCAAAATTGGCAATACATTCACAATTCATAAATATTAATAAAATATATTAATAAAACATAAAAAAATAAGAACAGAATAAGAACAATATTTATAAAGAAAATGGCAATAAGGCATTAACATGGCTGACCCTGAGAAAACCAAGAGGCTCGTGAAGTACGGCTTTGTAAAGCCAGAGCACAGGGAGTGGTTCAACAAGAACATAGACAACATAGACTCTGCCCTCTCAAAGCTCACAGAGAAGCAGGTTAAGGAAATGGCTGATGAAGAGAATAGAGAGGTGGCAAGGGATGTAAAAGACAGTACAGGAATGCCAAATCCCCACAGGCGGCACTGGCTTATCTTTGAAGCTCCTAATGAGTATGTTGAAGAGCCATACTTCTGGGTCCTGGAGAACATACAGTATGATATGGCTTTCCCAAAGATTGACAAGATAACTGATGTCTTTGCTGCTTCTGAGCAGTCAACCTTCTTTGCTGTGTCAGAGCAACGCCTTAAGATACAGCAGGAAACAGCAGCGCAGTACTTGAAAGGGATAAGTGAGATGGTAAGA
>CAYGWL010000115.1:0-3654 GCA_964353575.1 uncultured Methanosarcinales archaeon
CTCAAAGCCCTGCGGTCGAACTGCGTCCGACTTCCTTTCTCCTCCCCATACAGAGTTAAGGGGAGGAGAAAGGAACCCAGCATGCTCAGAAATCGCAAGGCGATTTCTGACAGAGCTGGGCGCAGGGCTAAGACTTTCAACGGTGTTGTAATAATGCTATAAAAGCAAAAAGTATTTAACCAGAGATTTGATTGATTCTCTATTTATGAAAAAGAGTGTGATTTCAGCAGTACTATTACTTCTTATAATCTCAATTACAACACCAGCAATAAGCGCTGCTAACTTTGAGAAAGGTCACATGAAGCTCCTGGCAGCTACTGAAACCGAAAATGGCTACAAGGGCAGCACTGCTGACCTTTATCTCAGCATAGAGCCTGGCGAGGGCAGGGTTTTTATTGAAAGCTTTCCCCTGACAAAGCTTGATACCCAGATATCAACAAGGTTTGCAAAAGAGATTGCCTGTGATTTTGTTGATGCTGATTGTGATAACTATGACTTCTTTTATACAATACAAGCTCAGTCAACCATTGTGGGAGGTCCTAGTGCTGGAGCAGCAATAGCTGTTCTTACTGCTTCCCTTCTAAAAGGCTTGCCTGTTGACCAGAGCATAAGTATAACAGGCACCATAAACTCAGGCAGCCTCATTGGCCCTGTTGGCGGATTAATGCAGAAGATGGATGCTGCCAAGGAAGCTGGCCTGAAAACAGTTCTCATACCAGAGGATGAGCGCTTTTTTGAAGATGAAAACCGCACAATAGACATGGTGGAGTACGGAAAAAACCTGAGCATAAATGTTATAGAGGTTTCCCGCCTTGGCGATGCCCTTAGCATCTTCACAGGGAAGAATCTTTCCAAGCCATTAAAGCAGATTGACATAGACCCTGATTACTTGGATACCATGAAGACGCTTGCGCAACGGCTGTGCGACCGCGGCTTGTCCATGAATGAGAGCATATTCCAAGAATTTAACGAATCCAGGAACCTTGAAGAGGCATACACCTACTCCCGAAAAGGAAAGGCTGCAATTGGCGAAAGGCTTTATTACACAGCAGCAAGCTTTTGCCTTACTGCCAATGTCCGTTACCGTTATTTATGGTATCTGAACCAGAACTACACCTTGAATGAAGTAGCGCAGATGATCTCAATCATGAAGCTGAAGATTCTTGACTTTGATAAAAGCGTTCCGGAGTATAAAACCCTTACGGACTTGCAGAGCCGTGCAATGATAAAGGAGCGCCTTGTTGAAGCAAACGAGCTCCTTAATGCAAGCCAGGCTTACCTGGACAGGGGACTTTTAAAGGACAGCCTTTACAATCTTGCATATGCCAATGAGCGCATCTACAGCGCTGAGTCCTGGTATGTTTTCTTTGGCAAGCCAGGCAAGGAATTTGAGATAAGCAAATCCATAAAGAACTCCTGCTTAAGGAAGATTTCTGAGGCAGAGGAGCGCTACAATTATGTTAATCTTCTTTTTCCAACACCTGTGATAAAGATAAGGAAGCAGATTAGCCAGGCTTACAAGTACCGCGACGAAGGGTATTATGAGCTCTGCCTTTTCAAGGCTTCTGAGGCAAAGGCAGAGTCAAATGTCATATTAAGTGTGTATGGTGTTGCTGATGATGAAAGGTTGAATAACACACTTAACAGAAAGCTTGTTGTGGCTAAGGAGAACATAGTGAGGGAGATTGATAGAGGCATATTTCCCATAGTTGGTTACAGCTATTATGAGTATGCAAATTCATTAAAGCACACAGATGCCTACTCTGCCCTGCTTTATGCTGAGTATGCTCTTGAGCTGAGCAATCTTGAGATGTATTTCAAGACAAAGACAAAAAGGCTTGAGTTAAACCGTGAGTGGGTTATTTTTGCTCTTGGAGTTGTTTTTGGTTCCTCATTAACACTGCTCATTCTTCTGAGAAGAATTGTGAAAAAACCTGAAAAACAGGGTATGGTAGTAAAAACAAGCAAGACTGGTATTAATAAGAGGACTTTAAAGAAAGCTTCACGCAGAAAAAAGTAATTTAAAAGAAGCTCAAATCAGCCTTTTTTCTTAAAAAAGAGCTTTAAAACCCTTTGCAAACCTCCTTTCGGGAGGTTTGCGCAGGGAAAAAGAGGTGATAGATCGTAATTTGCGCCTAAAATTAGGGATTAAACCCTAAAATCCCCCAACACGTCTGTACTATGGAGTAGTATAACAAATATATAAATCTTTCGATTTTTGAGTATTTTAAAATAGTAACAGAATGCTTTACCACAGGCATACGCGCAGGGTTAACTCGTATATTGGCTCAGCTCTTTGCGCATCATAAAGTTCTATGCTGGCTATTCCAAATGCACCTAACATGTATCTCCGCTCTTCCAATTTTTGCTTTAGCTGAAAAAAATCTTCTGTGTCAGCTGTTGGCGGCAGGGGGAACTGTATCCTTGCGCGGAACAAAGGTATCTTAGTAGAATAAGAAACATCGCTTGTTTTTACAATAGTGATTCCCAAGCGGTCTTTAATCTCCCCTTTTACAAAATATATGTCATCCATAAGCTCACTGACAATGCGGGAAAAATCCGTGCCTCTTCTGGCCAAGTCAGCAATAGGATAAAAGTACTGCGCTAAATCAAGCACCCGCTCTGCTTCTTTTATAACTTCTGAATCATCAACTGCCATGTGAAAAGGTAACCTTGCTTGCAATATAAATGTTTCTCAGGAGTCTTTCCGGATTTTTTTTGTAAACGTATGTTTTAAAACAATAACAAGAAGCTGAAGCAGAGTAGGGAGTATGATGCAGGGACGCCACTAAAACCGTTTTTCCATCTTTAGGATTTGATTTGAAATAGGATTATTTTTATCGTCTAATATGTGAGTGTAATAGGCATCTATAATGAATCCCAATCTGAAAACCAGGGCTTTATAAGTAATTGTTACTAAAATATGTTCTTTTGTCGTCTTATTATATCACTTAGTGATTGGTTGCGAATAAACCCAAGATGTTATTATAGGTTTTCATAATCGGAACATTTAAATAGTAGAACTGTTTCTGATTTCGTGCTCATATGGGGCAAAGGATAGCCCGGCGGACCCACTCGCCTCCTTAAACCCTGGCGAAGGTCAACCTATCCGCAAATTCAGGTTCAATTCCTGATATGAGCGTATTACTATAAAAATGTATCGGTGATAAAAATGCCTGACGAATTCGATGAACTTTTTGTTAAAGAGGATGATTTAGTTGACAAAGCTTTTTTGAAAGAGATATTAATAAAATATCTGAAACTTACTGAAAGAGGAGAGGTTATCTTAGAAAAGGAATTTCAAGAATTGCCTAATACTGAAAAAATTATTCTTTACTTATTGGCTCGCAAAGTCCTCAAACTTAAAAACATCCTGCAAAAAGAAGAAGCTGGTCCGACAGAAATTTCAAATTATACTGGATTGCCAACCGGTTCTGTAAAAAGCGTTTTTCATTTTTCAAAAGATAACGTATTTCAATCTATAAATGGAGAATATAAAATTCCAAATTATGCCATTAAGAAAGCTATAGAGATGGTGTCTCCGTCAGAATCGTCTTCCTCGACTATTTCTAAAGCTATCAAGTCAAGTGATAGTTCAAAAAAATCAATGTCTTCAAAAAAAATCATACCTACTAAGAGAATTGAGAAAATTAC
>CAYGWL010000116.1:0-3654 GCA_964353575.1 uncultured Methanosarcinales archaeon
ACCTGCACCATGAAGACAGGATAAAACTCAAAAAGGGCAGGAGGCAGACAGTTGCTGTTCTGGACATAGCAGAATCAGAAAAGATACTCAAGCCAGGACACATAGGATTGTTTGAAGAAGCACTGCATGCATTGAAAGCAAGGCACAATGACAAAGTAAGCATAAGCATAGAGAACAAGCCGGAGTCCATACAATTCATAAAGAAAAAGCTTGACAAGAAAGAGCTTAACTATAAAGAATTGTTTACCATAGTGAAGGATATTGTTGATAACAAGCTCACTGATTCTGAAGAAACCTTCTTTGTCTCCTCCTGCTACATAAACGGCTTGAGCCAAAAAGAGATAGTAAGCCTCACAAGAGCTATGGTAAAAACAGGAGAAACTCTTAAGCTCAAGAGAAAAAAGATAATGGGACTGCACAGCATTGGAGGTGTTCCCGGAAACAGGACCACCCTGATTATTGTCCCAATAGTTGCAGCATCCGGCTTATTGATACCAAAGACATCGTCAAGGGCAATAACCTCGCCAGCAGGAACAGCTGATACAATGGAGTGCCTGGCAAACGTGAATGTAGACATAAAAAAACTAAAGAAAGTATTAGCAAAAACAAATGCTTCCCTAATATGGGGCGGCTCATTAAATCTTGCGCCTGCTGATGACAAGATAATAAGAATAGAAAGACAACTAAGCATAGACGCAGAAGGGCAGCTCCTGGCAAGCGTGCTTGCAAAAACAGCTTCTGTGTCAACAACGCATTTCCTCATAGAGCTTCCAATTGGAAAAAGGGTAAAGTGCAAAGACAAAATTCACGCAGCACATCTCAAGAAAAGATTCGAGACAGTTGGCAAGGGGCTTGGCATAAAGGTAAAAGCCATATCAACAGACGGAAGCCAGCCAATAGGCAACGGAATAGGGCCAGTGCTTGAAGCAATAGACTGCCTCAATGTTCTGAAAAACAAAAAAAATGCTCCTGCTGACCTGAGAGAGAAAAGCCTCTACATGGCTGGACTAATGCTGGAAATGGATGGCAAAGCAGAAAAGGGAAAAGGAAAAGAAATTGCGAAAAATATCCTGGAATCAGGGCAGGCATATAAGAAATTCAGGCAGATAGTAAAGGCACAAGGCGCTAAGAGGATAAAACTAAAACCAGGAAAATTCAAATTTGACTTTGCAAGCAATAAAAGCGGGAAAGTCACAGACATAAACAACCTTGTTATCTCAAAAATTGCAATGCTGGCAGGAGCGCCAAAAGACAAGGCAGCAGGACTCTACCTATACAAGCATATCGGCGACAGGATTAAGAAAAAAGAAAAGATACTCACAATATACAGCCAGAACAGGCAGAAGCTCTCTTACACAAAAGACTTTCTTAAAAAGAACAACCCTGTCAGGATAAAAAAGGTAATTTAAGATTTAATGCTCTTATTTTTTGTAGCCAATCTTCCTCAGAAAGTCATGCCTCCACTTCTTTCCCTTCTCATCCTCAACACCCAAAGGCTCCTGACCATCTATAACACCAAGTATTCCCCTGCCCTCACTGGTCTCAGCTACTACTATCTGAACTGAATTTGCGGTTGCGCAGAAAACCCTGCAAACCTCCTGCACATTCTTGATCCTGTTAAGGACATTGACAGGATAGCAGTCCTTCAGGAAAATTATGAATGAGTGCCCAGCAGAAATGTTTCTCATATTATTAACCGCCAAAGCAGTCATGTCCTTGTCATTGCCGTCAAACCTCACAAGCCTCTCGCCAGAGGATTCGCAAAAGGCAACTCCGAATTTCACTCCAGGAGCTGCAGTTATCAAGGCTTCATACAGGTCCTCAACCGTCTTTATGAAATGGCTCTGTCCAAGGATAAAATTAACATCTCCAGGCTTCTCTATGTCAACAATCTTTATTTCCATGAAATCACCCCTTAATTGTGTTTAGTAACAGAATCATACTTTAAAAATTTTTCTAAATGCCATAAAAAAAGAAAAAATCAATCTAGTATTTTCAATCTCTTGGTATTTGCGTATTTCTCAGCAGCTGAACACACACCAGCCAAAATGGAGTGAGGCACATCTTCATTGTTATCATTCGCCTCCACTCTAAGACAACCAATATCCTGGCCTGGCTCGAACGTGTAAGTGATAATAATCCTGCCTGCAGAATGTGCCCTTGGCGACTGGATGCGAGTCTGGAACAAGAAATGATTGAAAGAACAGGAATATTTTTCATTCATCATTGAGATATTATCCCTGGTCATGCCCCGAGAGCATTCAGGAAAAGCCATGGCAAAATCATCCAAATCTTTTACAGGATACCAAGGACGGTATTTTGTTTCCAAATGACCCTCATCTGCCAGGGCATTTGCCAAACCTATAAGGGTTTCCTCCAGTTCTTCCCGCCTGATTTCAATGCACAAGCTGCTCTCAATAACCATGGAAAGAGGTAATGAAGGAAATTATATAAGTTTTTCTTGTTCATAAATCACCCAAATGCAAACGCTTAAATACTACCACTCACCACTCATGACTAAAATAGTGCAGTTCATAAGAAAAGGCGTTGTTTACAGCAATTGACTTTTTCTTAGATGCAAAATTACGAGGTACAAAATGGAATACTTTAAACAATTAGGTATAAATGAGGCTATGCTTCAATCAATACAAAAGGAAGGGCTTGAAAAGCCCACAGAAATACAGATAAAATCCATCCCAGCAATCCTAGAAGGCAAGGATGTTATTGCCGGAGCTGCAACTGGATCTGGAAAGACACTTGCATTCGCTTCAGTCATTGTAGGCAGCTGCAAAAGAGAAGAAGGTTTGCAGGTTCTGGTACTTACGCCCACAAGAGAGCTTGCTATCCAGGTTGCGGGTGCATTGAAAAAATACTCGCAATACAACCCATTAGCCGTTGTTGCAGTTTATGGTGGAGTCGCAATATCCCCGCAAATAACGCGGTTAAACACTGCCAATGTTGTGGTAGGCACGCCTGGAAGGATACTAGACCATCTCCAGAGAGGAACACTAGATCTTAATAATATAAGAATACTTGTGCTGGATGAGGCAGACAGGATGCTGGACATGGGATTCATAGAAGATGTTGAGACAATAATCAGCAGCTGCTCTAAAAACAGGCAGACCCTGCTGTTTTCAGCAACAATAACAGAAGAAGTTTCACATCTTGCAAAACGCTACATGAACAACCAGGTTGAGATATCTGCAGAGTCATTTGTTGACCCTGCAAAACTGAAACAAGTCTACTATGATGTTCCTGATAATATCAAGTTTTCGCTGCTCGTGCATCTCCTCAAGAATGAGGTTGCAGGACTTGCAATGGTCTTCTGCAATACCAGAAGAAATGTTGATTTTGTTGTGAGAAACCTGAGGGCAGAGGGCATAGATGCCATAGCAATCCATGGTGGATTCTCACAGGCAAAGCGCGACAAGACAATCAAGTCATTCCATGAGCAGGATGTTCCTGTTCTTGTTTGCACAGATGTGGCTTCCCGAGGTTTGGATATCCAGGGAGTGACGCATATATACAACTATGACCTTCCCAAGGAAAGCAAGCAATACATCCACAGAATAGGCAGAACAGCCAGGGCAGGAGAGAAAGGCAAGGCAGTAAACCTGCTGGCTAATCGTGATCATGACAACTTCTCCGCGATTC
>CAYGWL010000117.1:0-3648 GCA_964353575.1 uncultured Methanosarcinales archaeon
CTCTGGCCAGGGCATGCTGCAGATAGAGCGAGCATGCAGGGAGGCAAGGAAATGGGGAATAGGCATAATGCTGATTTCACAAGTGCTGGCTGACTTTGTTGGACAGATAAAGGCAAACATCAGCACAGAGATTCAGATGAAAACCAGGGACGAGGGAGACCTTGCCAGGATAAACATGAAATATGGAGAGGAATACATTCACGGTTTGGTAAAGGCGCCGGTTGGTAGTGGAATGGTTCAGAACTCTGCCTTCAACAGGGGCATTCCATATTATGTTACCTTCAGGCCAATCCTGCACTCTGTTATAAGATTGGAGGATGATGAGCTTGCTAAATATAACAAGTATAATGAGATGGTTGATGACATTGAATTCCAGCTTGAGCAGCTGGAGGAGATGAAGCAGGACATCTTTGACATGAAATTAGAGCTAAAGCTTGCAAGGGACAAGATAAAGACAGGCAACTTTAACATGGTCCAGATTTATATTGATGGTCTTGCGCCAAGAGTTCAGAAGATGTGGGACAAACTTGGCAAGAAGCCAAAGGAGAGGAAGATAAAGCTCATTGACGAGGCAACCCTTATGGAAGAGCTTGAGAAGGCAAAGAAGGCAAGGGCAGAATATGAGGAGCAGCAAAAGGCAGCAGGAGTAAAAGAGGACCAGGGAAAGAAGCTTGAGATTAAGGAAAAAACACCTGAAGAAGTGCAGATGTCCATGAAGGCAATAAGCGAGCTCATGGTACAGATAAATGACTGCATAACAAGAAAGGACAAGGACAGGGCAGTTGAGCTTTACAACGAACTTCCGCCAATAATTGTAAGGTTCCCCAAGGACAAGAAGGAGGAGCAGCAGAAGAGGTTTGATGATACAAAATCAAAAATATACACCTTCTTCAACATTCAGGAAACTCCAAAGGAGCAGAGTCAGGCAGGAGAAGAAGGAGCAGCGCAAGCAACAGCGCAAGCAGCAGGAGAATCTTCTAATGCTCCTGACATAAGCGCAATGCTGAAAGATGCGGATGACAGTCTTGAAAACAACAACATACAGAAGGCAAAAGAGATTTACTCAAAGCTTTTAGGGTTGTACAAGTCAGCTTCACCAGACATGAAGAAGGAGATATATCCAAAAGCCATTGAACTCAACAAGAAAATAGCTGAAAAAGGCAGGTGAAAAAACTGTGCTAAAACAAAAGAAACTCAGAAATTTTGTAATCAGAAATTTTGTAATAATGCTCTTAGTCATGTTCACAGCCCTGCTTTTGATTAATTCGCAGAGCGCTTCCAGTCAGATTGAAACAGGCAATTACAGGATATCCCCTGACAGCATAAGGATTAACATAATTTCAAAGGAGCTTGTTGAGGAAAAGATAGTCATTGAGAACCTTATGGACAAGACCATTGCCCTTTCATTCTCAATAGACGGCAACATATCGCCCATGGTGGAGGCTGACAAGGAAGAGACCAGCATTGAAGCCAAATCCAGCGACGAAATCATCCTGAGATTCATGGGCAACAGCAAGTTCTCTAATGAAAACATCACCCAGGAAAGCTTTAATGGAGAGTTTGTTATTTCCGGTGACATAAGCGAGAAGGTTTCCTTGAACCTAACGCTTTTCGAGAAAAGGCCCAAGTCAATTCTCATGCTTCTCATGGAGCTTGAGTCCATAAAAACAAGCGTTGACCTTGGAAGCGATTTCCAGTTCAATCTAAACCTCAATAATCTGCTTCCTGATTCAAGCTATGACATTGCTTTAGTTTATTTAGTGGACAGGTTGGGCAATGACAGCTCCCGCAATAACTCTCTGCAGCAAAGCCAGAACATAACCATGAAGGATTCGCTTACGCTCTTCAAGAAAATCAGGATTCCTGATGATTTTGAAGTGGGAGATTACACCCTGGAGGTTGAAGCCACTTACCTGAATTTCACATCAAAAGCATCCACAATATTCTCTGTTAGGAGACCTTTCCAGAAATACACGTTTTTTGGCGTGATACCTGTTTGGACAATCTTTGTGGTTCTCATAATCTTAGTAGTGATATTCCTCATCTATTCAAGAATCAAGAAGAGTCGGGAGAAGAAGAAGAGATTCCATGCAAAAGTTGATGAGAAATCCGTTCCTGCCAAGGGCGACAGGTCGCTCTGGGTGGGCATGATTGCTGAATCAAAGCAAAGGGCATACCTTGACATGGATATCCTGACAGTACACACAATTTTTGCCGGCTCTACAGGAGCCGGGAAAACAACTGGCGCCCAGGTTATAATAGAGGAAGCGCTCATGAAGGATGTTTCAGTGGTTATCTTTGACCCAACAGCCCAGTGGTCTGGCATGCTCAGGAAGAGTCAGGACGCAAAGATGATGAGCTTTTATTCAAAGTTTGGCATGAAGCCGGGTGATGCAAGAACATTCAACGGCAATGTAAGGCTCATAAAGAACAGCAAGGAGATAATAGACGTGAACAAATACCTCAAGCCAGGAGAGGTCCACATATTTGCACTTAACCAGCTTGATGCAAAAGGACTTGACCTTTTCATTGCAAATTCCATCAAGCAGGTTTTCAGGGCAGGGCCGCACGAGGTAAGGCAGCTCAAGACATTGTTCGTGTTTGACGAGATTCACATGATACTGCCAAAGTTTGGAGGAACTGGTATGGGATTCCTCCAGATTGAAAGAGCATGCAGGGAGTTCAGGAAATGGGGAATAGGTGTTATACTCATAAGTCAGGTTCTGGCAGACTTCATGGGCCAGATAAAGGCAAACATAAACACAGAATTCCTGCTCAGAACAAGGGATGAGAGCGACCTCAACAGGATTAAGATGAAGTATGGACAGGAATTCATACAGTCACTGGTGAAGGCTCCGACTGGCGCAGGAATGCTGCAGAATGCTGCATGGAACAAAGGTTTGCCATATTACATTGAGATAAGGCCCATATTGCATGAAACCCGCAGGATATCTGATGATGAACTTGCTAAGTATAACCAGTATAATGAAATGGTTGATGACCTTGAATACCAGATTGAGCAGCTGGAGGAGATGAAGCTGGATGTCTTTGACCTCAGGCTGGAGCTCAAACTTGCCAAGGACAAGATAAAGACAGGCAACTTCAACATAGTCCAGATATACCTTGACGGTTTAATACCGAGGATGCAGAAGATGTGGGACAAACTTGGCAAGAAGCCAAAGAAACTGGAGATGAAGCTTGCAGATGACGCAGAGATAGCGTCTGACCTTGAGAAAGCAAAGGAGGCTTTTGCAAAATACGAGGCAGAGGCAAAGGCAGCAGCAGCATCAGGCGGTGCTGCATAAATATCCTCAATATCATAAATATTTAAGGGCATTCTCCGTGGCAGAAAGCAGTCCTTACTTTCTTGCACTCATCAAGGTATGACATGGTTATGCTTGATATTGCAAAAAGTATTAGTATTATTGCAAGGAAATCCAGGACAAAGATAATGCTCTTTGACAGCCCCAGCACTATTAAATCAGTGTTGGCAATTATTGTGCCAAATGCTACTATGAGGTATGACATGCTCCTTACAAGTTCATTGCCTGTAAAGAAGAATATCAATGCCAGAAAAAGTGTCATGGCAGAAGCTCCCAGCAGTATCATTTGCTGGTTGTGCTTTCCAACGCATCCTATGTCAGTATG